>SKWF01000062.1 GCA_007129085.1 Balneolaceae bacterium
TGGTAAACGGGACCGTCGGGGGCAACCACATCCATAATCTCTTTTTTCCCACCGTAGGCACCAACCGGCAGTCCGCCGCCGATAATTTTCCCGTAGGTGATCAGGTCGGCCCATACATCATACCGCTCCTGTGCACCGCCTCGTGCGAGACGGAAACCGGTCATTACTTCATCAAAAATGAGAACGACCTCGTGCTCATCACACAGCTTGCGCAATCCTTCCAAAAACTCAGGCTTGGGCGGAATGCAGCCCATATTTCCGGCCACCGGCTCAAGGATGATGGCGGCAACGTTGTCTTTGTTCTTCTTCAGTAGTTTTTCAACACTTTCAAGATCGTTGTAGTCGGCGTTAAGCGTGTCTTTGGCCGTGCCCTCGGTTACACCTGGGCTGCTTGGTTCGCCGAGCGTAAGGGCGCCGCTGCCGGCTTTAATAAGGAACGAGTCACCGTGACCGTGATAGTTCCCTTCAAACTTGATGATTTTGTCTTTCCCGGTGTACCCACGGGCCACGCGAACGGCACTCATGCACGCCTCGGTTCCGGAGTTTACCATCCTAACTTTCTCCACGTTGGGCACCATCTGCTGAACCAGTTCCGCCATCTCAATTTCGATGCGGGTAGGGGCGCCAAATGAAGTGGAGTTAAATGAGGCGTCCTGTACCGCTTTAATGACCGGCGGGTAGGCGTGGCCGAGAATCATCGGACCCCACGATCCCACGTAATCGATATACTCGTTGCCATCCTCATCGGTGATGAGCGATCCCTTCGCCTTTTTAAAGAAGACGGGCACCCCTCCGACAGATTTAAATGCCCGCGCGGGGGAATTTACTCCACCGGGGATGAATTGTTTGGCGCGTTCGTACAGGAATTCACTTTTTAAAAGCATAGGTGGAATAGTCTTGAGTATTGAGTCGTGAGTCTTGAGTGGAGAATATAATTCTCACGACTCTAGACTCACGACTAAGTTCTAATTCTTAATCGGTCATGTTTTGCAGTGCGGCAATTCGCTTTTCCAGCGGCGGGTGCGTGGTAAAGAGGGCTTTCAACCCTTTTTTCTTACCGCTTGTAATTCCAAACGCTTGCATAGATTCCGGCATTTGGTTAGGCACATTACTCTCTTTCTGTAAACGCTGAAGTGCAGCAATCATTCCTTGACGACTGCCAAGTCGTGCACCGGCTTCATCTGCCACAAACTCCCGTCTTCTTGAAAACCAGAACACAATGGTAGAGGCGAGAAAAGCCAGCAGAATTTCAGTGACAATTGTGGTAATAAAATACCCGATTCCGAGACCTTCTTCATTTTTCAGTACTAAACGGTCAACGGCAAAACCGACGATTCGTGCAAGGAACATTACAAATGCGTTAACCACACCCTGAATCAGCGCGAGTGTAACCATGTCGCCGTTGGCAACGTGGCCGACTTCGTGACCCAATACGGCCTTTATCTCTTCGCGGTCGAAGCGCTGCATCATCCCTTCACTAACGGCTACGAGTGCTTTATTTCGGTTTGCGCCCGTCGCAAAAGCGTTTGCCTGCTGTGCGGGGAAAATCCCGACATCGGGCATCCCGATTCCGGCTTCTCGTGCCTGCGATTCAATCGTTTGTACCAACCATCGTTCACGTTCGCTGCTCGGTTCTTTAATGATCTTAACTTTGGTAGACCATTTGGCGATCATTTTCGACATCAACAGGGAGACCAGAGAAATACCCATTCCAAAAATGAGGCAGAAAACAAGCAGTCCCTGCAAATTCAGGTTGGTTCCGGTTTCGTCTAAAATTCCGCCAACTCCCAAAAGGGACATGGTGATGCTCGCCACAATCAGGATGGCAAAGTTGGTCGCAAGAAATAGTGCTATTCTTTTCATTCTTCGTCTTTCAGTTATGTTTGTTTAAAAATATTCTTTTTTATCACGTTTTTTTCTGGTGATGGAGCTCTGCTCCGTCACGCGATCTTCCTCGTATTACAGCTCTGCTGTGATACGAAACGTTTCTCGCACAGTATCCGCTGCGGCACGAGTATGCCTCTTAGCAGGAACGTACCGCGGCAGAGCCACGGTAAGAGAATACATTTGTTGTGTCGCTGCAGAGCAACGACACAAGGCCAAGAACCTTCAAGCGTCCGCAGGACCTTGAAGCGTTCGGTTTAAATATCATGAATGACGCTTGAAGGACTTCCGCTTCACTCCAGACGCTTCAAGGTCATGTCAACGATTAAGATAACAATAATCGTGCCGCATCTTTAGCAAAATAAGTAGCGATTAGATCGGCACCGGCTCTTTTGAATCCAATGAGGGCTTCCATCATCGCCTCCTCTTCATCAAGCCAGCCGTTTTGAGCCGCTGCTTTTATCATTGAATATTCACCGGATACGTTATAAACAGCCACCGGAATACTAACGTTTTCTTTAACGGCTCGGACCACATCAAGATAAGGAAGTCCCGGTTTTACCATAACGATATCAGCGCCTTCTTCTTCATCAAAAACAGCCTCTTTAATCGCCTCAGTAACGTTGGCGGGATTCATTTGGTACGTTTTTTTATCACCAAACCCTGGCGCAGAATCGAGGGCGTCGCGAAATGGTCCGTAGTAGCTGGAGGCGTATTTTGCGCTGTACGCCATAATCCCGGTGTGATGAAACCCGGCGGTTTCCAGGTCTTCTCGCATAAATCCAATACGGCCATCCATCATGTCGGATGGCGCTACCATATCGGCGCCTGCTTCGGCATGGCTTACTGCCATTTTGGCGAGCAGTTCTGCACTTTTATCATTCACAATTTCACCCTCCTCAACAATGCCATCATGACCGTAGCTGCTGTAGGGGTCAAGAGCTACATCCGTCATCACCACCAAATCGGGAAACTCCTTTTTGATGGCGCGAACCGTCCGCTGCATCAGTCCGTCCGGGTTTAGTGCCTCAGTTCCCTCATTATCTTTCAGGTTGTCCGGCACTTTTGCAAAGAGCAGGACGGATGGAATACCGAGCGATTGAATCTCTTCGACCTCCTTTAAAAGCAGATCGAGCGTAAA
>SKWF01000134.1 GCA_007129085.1 Balneolaceae bacterium
GCTCTGTTTAATTGGCTTGATGATTTCGTGCGGTACACAACCTAACCCATTGCTCGAAAAAGTAATTGTTCTGGACGCAGGCCACGGCGGAACGGCCGACATTGATGAGTACCGAATGGGTTCGGCCGGTGAGCGCGAGGAATGGGTGAATTTGCGGGTAGCTGAAGAATTGGAAAAACTGCTAAGCGATGAGGGAGCCATCGTAATTATGACTCGCACTGAGGATGTTCAGGTAGAATTGGCTGATCGGGCACAGCTTGCCACTGATAACGATGCTGACCTTTTTCTCTCCATCCACCACAACGCGACGGCGGATTCAACCGTTAACTTTCCGATTACCTATTACCACGGAAACGCGAGTGAGAATTTGGCCGGAGTAAAGTTGGCTACAATCATAAATCGACAAATTCGCGCTGATCTGTTTGGTGAGGAGACTCCGTATGTAACGGTATCCGACCACACCATTTTTCCTCAGGCGGGAACCGGTGTGCTGAGAAACTCCTACGGAATTCCGGGCGTAATTACAGAGCTTTCGTTTTTTACCCATCCGGAAGAAGAGCAACGCTTGATGGAGCCTGACTACAATCGGGAGCAGGCAGAGTCGTTGCTAAATGCGTTAAAGACCTACTTTTCGGAAGATGAACTCCCGATTCACGATGTCTATTCGACCATTGAACTTCCGCCATTTTCTGTATTCCAGGAGGAAGAACGAATGAGTCCCGAGGCGAAACAGTGGCGGGATTATTACGAAAATGGTAAATCAATTTTTGAATCCGGCAATGAAAAGGATTTCGACCGGGCATATGAATTGGCTTCTCAGAGCATAAAGTTTTTCCCTGACTCATACGTGGCGGGAGATGCCCATCTGCTCCGAGCTAAAATTTTAGAAGCGCTCGGAGAGAGTGATAAAGCACAAAAGACACGGGATCGCGTACGGGAATTTTATCCCGAATAGGTTTTTCTATTAGCTGCGATGATTTTTGAGGGCGTTTACAACCTGCTCCGGTGGGCGAATAGGCCGTCCGTTGCTCATAAATACAGCGGTGACTTTTCCTTTAAAAACGAGTTGGTCATCCGATTTCCGGTAAATATCCTGGATGAACACAAAACGTACGTTGCCATCCTGTTCGGCGCGTGTTCTAACCACAAACTCATCATCCCCTGTAAGTGGCCTCTTATACTCCATCTCAATTTTGTGAACGACCGCATCCGTTCCTTGCTCGTGCAGATCGTTAAAATTAAGGCCAATATGTTTTAAAAATTCATGCCGGGCATGTTCAATATAGTTTTGATAAACTGAGTTATTTACAACTCCTTGCGTGTCGAGTTCATAATCGCGCACACTTAGTTCAAGTTCAAAATCGTAGCTGTTCATGGATTCTGTTTAGGTTATATTTTTGATGAATATGCACCAAGGTATGGTTTACATTTTTGGAATTCACCCAATTCGTTCATCAAACCGGAAATAAGTTTTTAAAAATTTATACAGAGTAAGTTATGGTACGATTAGCATTTTTTTCACTCTCCATTTTTGGGTTGATGGCAGGCCTCTATCAATATAATGTGACCACAACAATACCTGTCGTTTTTGGGCAGGAATTGAGTGAAGACCAGATCAATATCAAGCCGATAGAAAATAGTCCGAAAGTGGAGGAAATGACTTATATGCGGTTGGTTATCAATGGAGTTGAGGGAGAAGAGGGCAATTCATTTACGTTGATTGGCGGAGGGTTGAATGACACGGGTTTCCACGGCCCGGCATCAACCAACTTCGAGGGGATTGGTATTCATTTTGCGGAAGTGGAGGGGATGGAGGAGAATAATCCGCCACGAGCCGCTGACTATAAACAAGATTATACCCGAACAGTTGAGGGCGGCAGGCTGGAGTTTGAAATTTGGTATATCCCTACTGACATTACGGAATGGGGAGAGAGGTATGAGGATGGCCCGGATTTGGCAATGACTCTGATGAAAAAAGGGAGTGATGAACGTGTTTTACACGCGTCGAACAATGAATTTAACTGGGCGATTGGTGGTGTGGATAAAGGAGAGGCGGTTGAGATTGAATTGTATCTAAACCACCCCTGATAATTTATCTGTTGGCAAGCTGTTCGGCGTCTCGGGCGAGTGCCATAACCGCGTCTGTATAGAGTTGGCTGGGATTGTATCGATATACGGAGCGTTCTACGCTTCCGGTTCGCTCTTTAAAGTAGGCGAGGTAATTCCCGACAGACATAATGTTGTTATCCATATCAAAAATGTCATCACCCACAAACCATTTGTTTAACGAGTAGGGAATAAACTGTGCAAAGGTCATGGCTCCGGCGTAACTCGATTTGAGTTCAAAAACATCAATATCGTGCCGCTCCACAAATTCAAGCAGCTCTTTTAGCTGTGCTCTGGCAAAGTCGGCGCGATAATCAACGGCATACATCGAGGCGTAGGCGTTAAAAGGATTGTGCCGTCCAATATTTCGACCATAATCTGACTCTATTCCAATTATAGCGGCAATTACATATTTCGGGATATCGTATTCCTGTTCTGCCTCTTCGAGTTTATCCCGATTGTCATTTATAAACCCGGTAATTCGCTCTCTTTTGTCGGCATATCCAAGCACCCCTTTATACTCTTCGAGATTTAGTGTTCGGCGTTCGGCAGAATTGCGAAATTGATCGCCAATGCCTTCGTACAATTCAAACCGGGAATCTTGTAGAAGTCCGTCAATATCAACACCTGAAGATTTAAAATATTCAGAGAGTTCAGAGAGGCGTTCATTATACTTTTCTGTATCAGAAGGGTTGTTATTGTCGTTAATAGGTACACTTCCTGCAAGGATTAAACCTATAAAAAAGAGCATCGAGAGCGGTAAATATGTCTGCATATCCGGATTAATTAAGAGGGGTTTCCAAGAGTATAATGAAACTTGAATTAAATAAACGTATTGAATTGTAAATGAATCAACGGATTAGAAATCTGTATTGTATGTAAATAAAAAAATAGATTGTGTAA
>SKWF01000102.1 GCA_007129085.1 Balneolaceae bacterium
ATTTGTATCAGAGTTTACCCACTTAATGCCGCTAGGCATAAACCGAATCGTAGCCACCGGTTTCAACCGGTGGAACTCATGACGCCAGCCGTATGAAAATGCCGCGCCGGAGGCGTCCGCCTTCATGGCGGATAGGCATGATCAATAAATAGGATTGGATGGATTTGGAACGAATGGCAATTTAAATAATCACATCAAACAAACGAATTGGACCGTGCCTGTCGGCACTCAAACCATATTTGAGCATTTTTATTTCCCTCCGGTTGAAACCGGAGGCTATGATGTTTTACGTGCCTAACGGCACTTGAAGTATCAATTTGAAGGAAATGAAAAAACTCAACATCAAGCTAATTGCCGATAATTTGGAGAGTTCACCAACAATAGTCAATTAGAGCCCACACAATGCGACATAAAGGCAAAAATAAATATTTTCTAATATTAGATTTTTTTAATATTATGGAGGTGTAATAACTAACAAGTTGGTTTGCTATGGAAAAAAGTAACGGTCGTGTTCTTATTGTTGAAGATGATATGCTCTTATCATTGGTTGAAGAAAAGTTGCTCAAAAAATTAGGCTACTCTATTGTGGGTAAAGCTGTTTCCGGCGAGGAAGCAATCCGCAAAGTGGAAAAATTCAACCCCGATATCGTGATGATGGACATCTCGTTGAAAGGCACGGATGACGGTATCGACACCATGAAAAAAATTCGCCGGTTTTCGTCCGTACCCGTTATTTACCTGTCCGGAAGTACCGACAAACATAGTATAGAGCGAGCTAAAAAAACCAATTTTGTCGACTTCCTCATCAAGCCGGTATCAGAACAGGAGCTGAAAGGCCCACTGGTGAAAGCAATGAATATTAACAAGGAAGCCGATAGAAACCTCAGCTACGCAAGTTAACCAGTATCCGCCCTACCTGTTTACCGTCAATAATCTTATCAATCTCGGCAGGGAGTTGCTCTAGCTTTATTTCCCGATGGAGATAATCCAGCGAATCGATTTTCCAGTCTGTCGCCAGCTTGTTCCAAATTTCTAGCCGATCCTCCATCAGGCAAATTCCTGAATCGATCCCCATCAGAGAAACCCCTCTCAGAATAAACGGGTAGATCGACGTATCCAACTCACCGCCAAGAACATTTCCGCAACACGTAATCACACCGTTGTGGTCAGTCTGCCGAAGTACCGCATCCAGCATCCCTCCACCAACCGTATCAACACCGGCTACCCATCGCGAACTCAACATCTGCTTTGACGAGATATCCGTCACCTCTTGCCGATCCATAATTTTACTCACACCAATTTTCTTTAAAAACCCGTGTTGATCAGACTTACCGGTTACCGCAATAACGGAATAGCCAAGGTGAGACAATATGGCCACAGCCATCGTCCCTACTCCACCGGTCGCGCCGGTAACAATCACGGCTCCGGCGTCGGGTCGAACGTTTTGACCCACAATCTTTTTCACCCCGTAGGCCGCGGTAAAACCGGCCGTACCGAATATCATGCTCTCCTTTAGGGTCAACCCTTTTGGAAGCGGCACAACCCAATCGCCCGGAACAGAGATATACTGCCCGAAGCCACCCCACGTATTTTGCCCCAAATCGTAACTGGTCACAATCACCTCATCGCCTTTACGAAACCTGCTGTCGCTGCTCTGCTCAACTACCCCGGCCGCATCAATCCCCGGCGTGTGTGGAAATTTTCGGGTCACCCCGGGATTGCCTTTTGCCGACAGCGCATCCTTAAAGTTCAGCGATGAATAATGCACTCGTATTAATAGATCGTTGTTTGGCAACTGACCTGTATTAAGTTTTTGAACAGATAGCTCCGTGTCACCGGTTTTCTTCTTATCAACAACTATAGCGTTATATGAACTACCCGGATTCATAGAAGTATGGTTTTTAATTCAGTGTTTAGATTCTGTTTCATCCTCGCTATCTCATAAACAGTTTCTTCAACAGGAATAGCTTTTTGCCATACGGAGGATATCGAAAGGATGGATCAGGCCAGTTTTTTCTTCTCATCACCGCATGCGGGCGTGTAAAACAATCAAAACTAAATTTGCCGTGATACTCTCCCATACCGCTTGCCCCCGAACCGCCGAACGGGAGATGGGAATTCGAAATCTGCATAACCACATCATTCACGCATGTTCCACCGTGGGGTACCGATGTGATAAAACGCTCAACAAACTCCTCATCTTCGGCAAAAATATAGAGCGAGAGAGGATTGGGCATACTCCGTAAAAATTGAATGGCTTCATCTCTGTCACTATACGTTAAAAGAGGCAGAATGGGTCCGAAAATCTCCTCCTTCATAATCGGGTGCTCATGATCCATTCCATCAACAACCGTTGGCTCAATATATTTATCTGCAGCATTAACACCGCCACCGTGGAGTATATTCAGGTCCTCCATCAACCCGGAAAGACGCTCTACATGTTTTTCATTAACTATTCGCGCCAGGTCTTTCGATTTATGCGGCTTTCGCCCGTAAAATTTTCGAATACTCTTCTTTACCTCCATCAAAAACTGATCCCGAACATCTTCATGCACATAGGCAAAATCAGGGGCAATGCAGGTTTGTCCGGCATTCATAAACTTCCCCCATGTTACGCGGCGAGCGGCCGTTTTAATGTCGGCATCTTTATGCACTACCGCCGGGCTTTTCCCGCCCAGTTCAAGCGTAACCGGAATCAACTGCTCCGCCGCTTTTTTCATTACAATTTTTCCAACCCGCGTGCTGCCCGTAAAAAAGATCTTATCAAACCGCTGCTCCAACAGCTCTTGATTTACCTCCACACCCCCCTCCACAACGGAAATATACCGGCGGTCAAATGTGTTATTAATCAACCTCCGCAGCAGTGAGGATGTTGCAGGCGCCAGTTCCGATGGTTTTACAACCGCACAATTCCCGCCCGAAATGGCACCAATCAACGGCATCAGCACCAGGTGCAGCGGATAATTCCACGCCCCAATAATCAGCGTCACACCATA
>SKWF01000041.1 GCA_007129085.1 Balneolaceae bacterium
CACGCGATGATTATTCAGCGCAAAAGTTCACGCGCTCACAAAGCAGCTATATTCCTGGCCATATTGGCCTATATCGGAATTGTTTATCAAACCTTTTTAACCCGATCAGGCGTACTGGCTGAACAGTCGGTACACAGTTTTGTAGATCTCGGCCTCTACGGTCAGCTTCTGCTCTTTATTTTGGTGATGACCATCATGGGCATTGGTTTTTATCTATATAGATACAAAGAGCTGCCAAGCCCGGAAAAGGAATCTACGATTTTGAGTCGTGAGTTTATGACGTTCACCGGCTCTATGCTTCTGTTAATTCTTGGACTGGTCATTATTATTGGAACCAGCTCACCAATTATTGGCCGGTTTTTTGTAGACAACCCAACACCACCTGAAATTGAGTTTTATAACCAGTGGAGCATGCCGATCGTAATTATCATGGCATTTTTTACGGTTATTGGCCAGCATCTGTTTTGGAAAAAATATACGTGGGAATCGCTGGCAGGTATACTCACAATTCCGCTGCTGCTGACGTCGATCGCATCTATTTTGAGTATCATTCTGGGTGATGTCAGAAATATCTATTACATGGTATATATTTTTGCTGCCTGGTTTGCAGTAATTGGAAATGCTGCCGTGATTCTCGACTTGATGAAACGGAAGCCCAAATTAATTGGCGGTGCACTTAACCATATCGGTTTTGGTGTTTTACTACTCGGAATTATCGCCTCATCGGTTTATACCGAACCACTACTTGATGAACGCACGGCCAACTACAATCAGCGAATCGCCCAAGGTGATGTGTTTGATGAAGAAGGTTTCCCTGTAACACAGCCTGTTGAGATGTTTGAATTGGAGCTGGACAGCCCTACACTTATTAATGATAAGTGGATGGTAACCTACGAAGGATATGAAATTTCAGATTCTCCTCGTCCTGGTCAACAGGAGTACAGGTTACGGTTTGAACCTATTGATGGTGGTTCAACTTTCTATATGGACCCGGTGGTTTACCCGATGCTAACATCATCAACGATGGATAATATAGAGTGGACTGTTGATCCTCACGTGCGTACCGGTGTGATGAGTGATATCTATCTATATGTTGCCGGAAGTAAATATGTAGAGCAGGAAAATGAACGTGTAAGCCGGGGAGCAAGCAACATGCCGGTTAGCGATCAACAACAGGGAGAGTTAGACACCGAACCTGACGAGCAAGTAATAGAAATTGGCCGTGGACAAACGGTTGAAGCAGGTGAATTTTCATTCACTTTCCGTGATTTCAGCCCTGCTGCAGAAGAGGAGCTGCCGGATAATACGCAAATTGGTATTCGGTCTTTAGTTGAGGTAGAACATCAACCCACCGGAGACAGGTATGAAGTTGAGCCATTGTTTGCCGTCTATACGGAAGATGACAGAAGCTATACATATGCCCCACCTCTAACGATAGATAGTTGGGATATGACGGTTCAGTTTACCAGTGTACTGCCTGAATCTGATTCCATTGAGCTCACGATAGAGGGCCTTAGTTATCAATTTGAAGAGGATTGGATTTTGGTTGTTGCGGAAATCAAACCGTTTGTATCGGTAGTATGGCTGGGTACATTTCTGCTAATGGCCGGGTTTAGTGTCTCACTGATGCGCCACTGGTCACGCGAGAAGAAAAAGCAGGAACAGGAAGATAGTGAAACAGCTTAAGTAAGCTTAAACTGACTCTTACATCAATGATAAAAAAACTGATGTAAGAGGTTTAACCGATTTTCAATTCCTGCAGCTTTAGAGATTTTGCGTTACGAAATTGGCTATGTTGATTTTGGAATGATACGTTGATATATCTGCAATTAAGTGAATGAAACCATAGCCTTTTATTGCTGTTCTGGGAAAGGCTGCGCTCATTATGACAACCAAAAAGTTACCACATCTACTTTATCATGCAGCGTTGGAAATTTTTGTTAATGTATGAGGGTACGGATTTTAAAGGTTGGCAAAAGCAGCCTGATGAGAGAACCGTACAGGGGGAGCTTGAACATGCCCTTGAAACACTCTACCAACAATCAGTTGTAACAATGGGACAAGGGCGCACAGATGCCGGGGTACATGCCGAGGGACAGGTTGCGCATGCCGATCTGCCTGAGAAATTCGATGCCAACAGAATATTGCACGCCATGAAAGGTTTACTTCCCAGTGATATGGCGATGGTAGAAGCAGAAGTTATCTCTGCCGATTTTCATGCAAGGTTTGATGCTTTAAGTCGACAATATCGATACCAAATAACGTGCGGAAAAAACCCTCTGCTTCGAAGAATGGCCTGGAATGTTGAATCGGGCATTGATTTATCACTACTTGAAAAATGTGCCTCAGATATTTTAGGCAAGCACGATTTTATCAATTTTTGCATCCCACCGGATGAACCGGAAATGACAACGCTTTCAGAAATATTCAGAAGCGAGTGGAATCGGAAAAACGGATTGCTCATCTATAGGATTGAGGGAAATCGGTTTCTCCGGCATCTTGTTCGAAGGCTTGTGGGGACCATGGTTCATGTGGGGATTGGAAAAATCAGCTATGAAAGATTTTGTGAAATGCTGAATGGTGAGGAGAGTGATGTAAAAGGGCACGCTGCCCCGGCTAATGGATTGATTTTGGAAACTGTGCAGTTCGAAAGCCGGTAGGCAACAATTAAGAATTACCCGCGAAACTCATTTCTATTCTATCTAAAGTTTGAAAATGACTTGGGATAGTTTCGCGGGATTTTGACTAGAAATCTTGTGTCTATTCCGCAGCGACTTCATCAGAAACTTTTTCTCCTTTAAACGCTTCTCGTGGAGTTAGTCCCAGAATATCGAACATCTCTTTATCTTCATTCAGGTTATTATTACAGGTCGTTAGTAATTTTTCTCCTGTAAAGATAGAGTTTGCACCAGCCATAAAACAGTGTGCCTGCTCCTCCATGCTCATGTCTACTCGTCCTGCAGAAAGCCGTACCATAGCGTTTGGCATGGTA
>SKWF01000330.1 GCA_007129085.1 Balneolaceae bacterium
GGGCAGTTGAACTAAGTAGCTTCCTCGCAGAACGATTACTGCACGAACTTCGATATGATATTCGTGAACTCGATGAAAAAGAAGCAAAAATTGCCGATTTGGAAGAACGGGCGCAGCAAGCACGAGCAAATGCTCGAACAAACCGCTTTGAACGCCTCCAAAGAAGAATTGATCGCGAAGAACGCACAGTTGAAAATCATATGCAGGACGTAAGCTTTAACGTGAGTCTACTCACAATTGTACAAAACGTATTTTATGAGGTGGGAGAAGACGCTCTGGCAGAAGAACTTGCAATTGATGTTAGCTTAATTACCGATCGCCGACTCTCACTCCCAGAAGATGCAGAAACATCATCAAGGGAGGTTAGCAGGTTTGGACTTGGCATATAATCTGCAATTTAATCTTAAGTTCCTGGGTTGTATATTGCATATTGAATCTTCAACAATCTGTCTATAACCATTATGGTACACGATTTTACGAAAGAAAATATCGACGCCATCGGAAAGGTACTTGGATCAGCTCCAAAACCGTTGGGCAATGATGTATTCCGTCTCGAATTAACAAACGAGGAAGAGCAACGAAAGCTAGCTCTTGAGATTCACCTCGGCTTGGAAGTAGAAGGTAAGCAGATGAATCTGGTTTCCGTTTACAGCGGTAATACTTTTTTACAGCTTCATAACTGTACAGCTTTTATCGCCAGTGACATGCTCAAGCAGGTCACCTTTTTCGGAAAACAAAATGGGTTAACCTCCGGTTTGATTGTTGAAGAAACTGCAGGCTGCAGCCTTTATGCCAATGTAAAAGATGCCGTACTGGCCGGCGATTTCACACAGCTCCCCGAAGATTTAATGATGTGCGGCGTTGCCCTTTCACTTACAGAGTCTGAGGGACTTGACGATTTCACTTTTGATGACGATGAACTTTCCTGATCTACCAACTGAATCACCTGCTCCAAAAATTGAAGTTTTTAACACTTCCGGGATAGAATTGCCTTTCGACAGCTCTGTAATACCTACCATTGTCAGAAAAATAGAGCTGGGAGAAAATGTTCGCTATCAAAATCTGGAGATTGTTTTTGTTGATGAGAAAGAGATTGTAGAGATCAATGAAGAGCATTTAGACCGGGATTATATTACCGACATCATCACTTTTCGGTATGATGAGGACACATCAAACCAACAGATTGAAGGAACACTCTACTGTTGCGCACCAAGAATAAAAGAGCAAGGAAAGGAGTTTGCAAAATCAGAGCGTGAAGAGTTTTTACGGGTTGTAATTCACGGTTTTATACACCTTATCGGCTATGATGATTCTACAGATG
This sequence comes from Balneolaceae bacterium, assembly GCA_007129085.1. Classification (GTDB taxonomy): domain Bacteria; phylum Bacteroidota; class Rhodothermia; order Balneolales; family Balneolaceae; genus SW132. Next base: position 1,322 of record SKWF01000330.1, read on the forward strand.
ATCAGAAAGCAATCATGACAAACCTCGAAGACAAATATTTAGGGAAACTCCCCTAACTGATTTGGATACTTCCGGTTATACTCTTCTGATAGTTGAATCTTCGATCATTGCTAAACGCATTCAGGAACTCTCTCCCACTAATATCTACGTGATAGGCACCGATGGTTTTATTTGGCATCCACACTATGACTCCCAAACATCCACGCTCCGTAAAAAAGCCGATCCAGAAAAATTAACTCTTCGCAAAGAGCTGAAATCGCAATCTCAAATTGCCTCACGAATTGTCGTTGCGGCCGACAGCGATCCCGCCGGAGATTTCATCACATGGACTATATCGCGCTATCTTAAAAATGAAAATATTGAGCGCGGATTACTTCAATCCATCACAAAACCCGGAATTCACCATCTTCTGAACACCGCTTCTACTATTTCTGATGAACGCCTGCACTACAGATTGGAGAACCGATACCGAATACAGCAGGCGTGGTACAAGCACCTTCACAAAATCACACCGGACCAAGCAGGGTTGGCAGCTCTTTTCGGTGCTAAACACACATTCCGCACATTTTCAGATGAAGCAGGACAGTTATTTCACTCTGTTGAACCGATCGACTGTGAACCTTCTGAACCCATAGAACTCACCCCTGCCGAAAACTCCAAAATCTATCCGCTTCCCGAACCACTTTCTACATTTTCACTGGTTTCCTTAGCCCGGATAAAACTCAACCGTAATAGCTTTGAAGAGGCACAAAATTTAATCAATAAACTCTATCAAACAGCAGATCCCAATACCGGCGAAGGACTCATCACTTATCCACGTACAGAAGCCCAAGCATACTATTCCAACAGCTGGACTCATTTTGAAAACATGATTTTGCAACGTGATGACGAACAGACCATCCGTCCCAAATTTCTCCAAAATATTGCATCGGATTCATCCCCTCACGAAAGTATACACCCTGTGATATTTCAAAACCGGCCTGAGCAAATTGAGAAAACAATCCGATCAACTTTAGGAGATTTATATCGAATAATTTACAACAGAGCTATTTCATCAATTACAGTTCCAAATGAGGGTAGGCAGGCTTTCAGTTCTACTAAATTTGACCAACAGTTTTTCAGTACAGAAAATCAAACAGATGGCATAACACAAATCTATCCGGTTCATACAATTTCTGCAGCAGGACATTTTTTACACAACCTTGGCGTTACAAAACCTTCATCATTCGGCAAGTGGTTAGATAAGGCACTCGCAAAAAAATGGATTACAATTGACGAAAACCGACTCCGGCCCGGTGAACAAATCAAACCTCATCTGCCCAATGCAGAGAATTACAAACAGCTGCTTACAACTATCCAGGCGTATGCTGACGAAAGAGATCTCGATGACGAAACTATTGATAAGATATTTACGTCCATTACACCAACATCAGAATAGATAAACAGAGCCGTAGCCCATTGGATCCACAAACAGATAAAAACTCCATATTTCAATCATACGCTCAAAAGTTGGGCAAGATTATTTCAAATCATATGGGGGCAGATCCTGGTAAAAACCCTAAAAAGCTCCCTAATGGAAAGGCCCCGAAGCGTCAGGATCAATCGAAGGTATTAACGTTTTTAAAGCCCCTGCCCTGGATATTGATTGGAATTTTCCTCTTCTCTTTCTA
>SKWF01000326.1 GCA_007129085.1 Balneolaceae bacterium
ATCCCCGACAGCATTATTACGATCCCTATAAATTTCATAATCTCTCCATTGTTTTAAATTGACTTCTCTCTCTTCTCAAATCTACTACCAAAAAATTAATTGTCATAATCAGTTATCGGATACGGGTTATAGAACCTGTAATTTTCCGGTTAGGATAATGGAAAAAGCTGAAGACACATCACTTCCCAATACAAAACCGCGAAAAGATCGAATCGAGCACATCTTCATTCGTAATCTCCCCGGTGATGGTGCCGAGATCTTTCAGCGCTGCCCGCAGATCTATGGAAAGAAAATCGCCCGTCATGCCCTGATCCAACGCGTTGATGGCACTCCGCACATTTTCGCGGGCTTTCTGCAGTCCGTCTCGGTGGCGTGATGACGTTACCAGGATGCTCGACGTGTCGTAATCTTTCTGCTCCAGCGCCCGGTCTTTCATCTTCTTTTTCAGGTCGTCGATGTTGGTATCATTCACAGCCGAAATTTTCAGATCGTAGCTGATCCGCTCCTCCCGAGCCTCCTCTTGCAGATCCAGCTTAGTTCCGATCAATAAAAACGGCGTTTCGTCGGCCCGTTTCTGGAACCCGGCTATCTCTTCTCTCTCCTCATTGTCAAACGGCAGTGAAAGGTCTTTCAGGTACACCACCAGATCCGCCTCTTCAAACGCTTTTTGCGATCGCTTGACTCCTTCCGCCTCAATCACATCTTCCGTATCTCGCAATCCGGCGGTATCTATCAGCGTAAACAGCAGCCCGTCGTAGCTCCAATCGGCATCGATCGTGTCGCGGGTGGTGCCGGCAATTTCGGTAACAATCGCCCGCTCACTTCCCACCAACGTATTTAAAAGCGTGGATTTTCCGGCATTCGGCCGGCCGATAAATACCGTTTTCACTCCATCTTTTACCAAGCGCCCGGTTTCGTAGGTATCGAGCAGGCGGCCGATCTCCTCATCCAGGTCACTGAGTAACTTATGAAGCTGCTCCTTGTTGGCAAACTCCACATCCTCCTCGATAAAATCGAGCTCCAGCTCCACCATGGCGGTGGCATCAATAATCTGCTGACGAAACTGCTTGATGTGCTCCCCCAAACGCCCCTCGAGCTGCTGATGCGCGGCATCTACCGCCTTAATGCTTTTGGCATGAATCAGATCGGCCACCGCTTCGGCCTGATCCAGATCCAGCTTGCCGTTCAGAAATGCCCGCTGGGTAAACTCTCCCGGCTCGGCCGACCGCACGCCCTGCTCCAAAATGGTCTCCAGCACCGCCTGAGTTACCAGCACACCACCGTGACACGATATCTCCACGGTATCCTCTCCGGTATACGACTTCGGAGACCTGAAGACCGTCGCCAGCACTTCATCCACTACACGCCCGTCTTTTTTGATGATCTTCCCAAAATGGACCGTGTGCGAATCCACCCCGGCGAGATCTTTGCCCTTAAAACAGCCGTTCACTTTTTCGAACGCTCCCTTCCCGGATACACGAATAACGGCAATTCCACCCTCTCCAACGGGAGTGGCAATAGCGGCGATGGGTGGTTGTTGGTTGATTTGTGACATTAAAGTACTTGCTAAATAATTATCTCAGCCGGTTGAAAAGCTGTTTACAAACAGATCAAAATAAGGATTCAATAGCCAAATCAGAATCAAAACGAACGGCTTCATTTCATTCATCAAAAGATTACGGCGACAACCTGGAAATCTCCCAACTACCATCCGATTTTTGATAGCACAGACGGTCATGCAACCGATTCAGCCGACCCTGCCAGAATTCAATCCGGTTCGGTTTCACGCAAAATCCTCCCCAATTCGGCGGACGCGGTATATTCCCATCTTTAAATCTCTTTTCCATCACTCGGAGCTTTTCCTCCAGTTCCTCGCGAGACGAAACTTTCTCGCTCTGTGATGACGCCCGGGCGCTCAGCCGGCTTGATTCAGGACGCTTGGCAAAATATTCATCTGATTGCACTTCAGAAACCTTCTCTGCCCGGCCCTCAATATGGACCTGCCTCATCAACTCAGGCCAATAAAACGTAATCGACACATCCGGATTTTGCTCTATCTGTTTCCCTTTTCGGCTGTCGTAATTGGTATAAAACACGAACCCGTTTTCATCATACCCTTTCAGCAAAACCGTTCGGCTTGATGGGCGCCCGGCCTGACCTGCAGTTGCCAATATCATCGCGTTCGGATCTGTCTTCACCTTTTCAACGGCTTCATCAAACCAGACAGAAAACTGTTCAACAGGATCTTTACACAGATGTTTTTCTAAAAAAGGCTGTCCGGCATACTCCCGGCGCAGCATCTCCACAGCCTGATGTGCAGCCGCCTGAGGTTTTGAAATTTCATCTTTGGAAGGGAGCCACCGCTTAAAAAATCTGAACATTTATATCTGATTTATTTGGCTGTAAATATCACGCTTCATCAACCCGAACACACCTAATCGATGCAATAGAATAAATGTAACTAATATTCACGGAAACAAATTCTGAGGAATGGAATATATGTGGCTATTATGGAAACACTCTCCGACTACTTTTACTTAAGTTCCCTCAATACGCCGGCTGATTACATGGCTTTTGGCGCATTGATCATGTTAATCGTGTGGTTTGTATCCATCTTTTACTATCCACTGAGGATAAAAGAAAAATCCGTTTACTATTTCTACTTGGCCCTCATCCTGTTCAGCCTCGCCGTTTTAAACGGATGGAATGATTTGGACGTTATTTTAAAATCCTTTTGGGAATCGTTGTAGAGATTATCAACCTAACCGGTTCTCCGTAATAACATACTCTTCAACCGGCTCTCCACCCACCAAATGCTCCTGTATGATGCGCTCCAACACCTCTGGTGAGCAGGAGTGATACCACGTTCCCTCCGGATAGACCACCGCAATGGGCCCGCGCTTACAAATTCGCAGGCAGTTCGCTTTGGTTCTGTAAACTCCACCGGCACCATCAAGCCCCAATTCCCGCAGCCTCATCTTTAAAAACTGCCACGATCTGATCCCAATTTCATGTTTGCAGCACTTCGGATTGGTTTGATCCGCACAGAGAAAAATGTGTCGCTTAATCTCCGGTATATGTAACTCTTCCGCCTTCTCTTTCGCTTTTTTACTCATATTCAACCACTCCTTCCGATGCCTCCACAACTTCATCCAAACGACCGTCCAACCCCTCAATCACTCCAATTATCGTCTCTACTGATTTCACATAAAACTCCGGGTTGATGTTTTCGAACGTATCCGTGGGTGCGTGGTAATGTTCATGATCCTCCACACCAAAATAGATAAACGGCACGCCCTGTTGATGAAACGGTCCGTGATCGGACGCCATCGTCCAGTCTTGGGGCCACTCATCAGAGTCGTATCCGAACAGCACATCAATCGGTGCCTCGGCGGTAAACTCCTCAATCAACGGCTGTAAATAAGGGTAGTGATAGGTACCAACCGCGTACAGTTCATCGTCAAAATTGGTGCTGATCATATCCATATTCACGTTCATCACAATCTCATCGAGCGGTACCACAGGGTTCTCCACAAAATATCGTGCGCCCATCAAGCCCTTTTCTTCAGCGTCAAATGCAATAAAAATAATACTGTTTTCGGGGTGATGAACGGTGAAATAGCGTGCTGCTGCCATCAAGCCGCCGGTGCCCGAAGCGTTATCATCCGCTCCGTTAAAAATCTCACCGTCCTCATTAATCCCCAGGTGATCGTAATGCGCCGTCACCACAAGATACCGGTCCGGGTTTTCCGTCCCCTCCAGATAGCCGATCAAATTAACGGCATCGGTAAACTCCCCGTCCGGGTGATCAAAATAGTGCCGGTAATCATCACCAAAAGTCGACAGGTTCAGCGATTCAAATCGCTCTTCAATATATGCTTGTGCCAATCGATTCCCCTCCGTTCCCGTTTCGCGCCCCTCCAATTCATCAGAGGCCAGATATTCCACATCCGCCAAAAGTTGATCGGCATCTACCACAGCTTCGTCAGCCGGACTCTCTTGCAGATCGTTACAGGAAATAAATGCAATCGATAAAAGGAGTGTGAAAAAGAACGTAGTGGTCGTGGTTCGAAAAGAAGTATTCATGAGATCTGTTTTGAGGATAATTTCCAACTAAAATAACAAGAGGAAGGGTCGAACGGTAGAAATAATTTTATTGGTGGTATTGGTGATCGTGACCGTTGGTTTAATTCTGAACCGCATGAATAGCCGGACAGCAGCGACTCTCCCCCGGCCCCTCTCTACGCAAGCGCAGAGAGGGGAGAGCAATAATTAAGTTCCTTGATTTATCTATATTATTTCCCATTTTTGGGTTCATCAATGTAGAAGAATATTTAAAAATCGATTTCTGTAATGAGAAGCAGAAGAAAGATTATTCAACTAGCTAGAGAGTTGCGTAAAAATTCTACTCCCTCGGAAAAGCTTCTATGGAGAGAGTTAAGAAACAGGAAACTTCGTGGCATAAAATTTTTTCGTCAACATCCCCTCATTTATGAAGAAGACAGAAAAATCCTCCACTTTTTCATAGCAGACTTTTATAGCTCAGAATTAAAGCTCGTCGTTGAACTGGACGGAAAAATTCATGACTACCAAAAAGACTACGATAGAGAAAGAGATCTAATAATCCGAAACCTCGGATTGCAAGTTCTTCGATTTAAAAATGAAGAACTTGCAAATATCGACGATCTGAAATCAAGAATCCTAAACTTTAAAACACTATATAATTAATTTTAGTGATGCACTTTTTCCAAAGTCACCCCCTCTCTGCGTTTACGTAGAGAGGGGGCAGGGGGGTGAGTCGGGTGAGTCAACGCAGCCCGCGCCGCAGCCAGTTTCGCTACGGGAACTCTAAAGGGTGAACAAGAGACGTAATTCAGTCCGGTTTCATAGCAGAACTGCACACTTTTTGGCTCTCCTCCGTGCTCTCCGCAAATCCCAACTTTTAAACCCGGTTTCACTTTCCGTCCTTTTTCTGTTGCCATCTTCACCAGCTGACCAACACCTTCAATATCGAGCACTTCGAATGGATCTTCTTTCAGGATTCCATTATCGATATAGTCATTCAAAAATTTACCCGAATCGTCACGGCTGTACCCGAATGTCATTTGTGTGAGATCATTCGTTCCGAAGGAGAAAAACTCGGCATCCTCCGCAATCTGATCGGCCAGCAACGCAGCTCGCGGAATCTCAATCATCGTACCTACCGTATACTCTATGGAATCTCCCAGCTCTTCGAATACCATCGCAGCAGATTGATCTATCACCCTTTTTTGGTTCCGAAACTCATGCGGCGTTCCGATAAGCGGAACCATTATTTCGGGAAAAACTTGCACCCCTTCCCGGTTCAGTTCTACAGCCGCTTCAAAAATTGCCCGCGACTGCATTTCCGTTATTTCCGGATAGGTTATTCCCAGCCGGCAGCCCCGGTGGCCCAGCATGGGGTTAAATTCCCGAAGTGAACGAACGGTTTGTGTAAAGTCGGAGACAGCAACACCTAAATCGTTTGCCACCCGTTCAATTTCTTCCGGCTCATGAGGCAGAAACTCGTGCAGTGGAGGATCCAGCAGACGAACGGTTACCGGCAGACCGGCCATCACCCTGAAAATTTCCATAAAATCATTTTTCTGAAAAGGGAGCAGATCATCCAGAGCAGCCTTTCGCTTTTCGAGTGAATTGGAAATAATCATCCGCCGTATCGCTTTGATCCGGTCTTCACCAAAAAACATGTGCTCAGTTCGACAGAGGCCTATTCCTTCCGCCCCAAATTTCAATGCCTGCATGGCATCTTCAGGAGTGTCGGCGTTGGTTCTCACATTCATGGTTCGAAATTCATCAACCCACTCCATAAATGTATGATATGATTCATCCGGCTGAGGTTTAACTACATCCTTTTTCCCTCTATATACTGTGCCTCGCGTACCATCAATCGAAATCCAATCGCCTTCCCGAATCGTTAATATCCCGTTCGTAAACGACTGCGTTTTATAGTCGATCTTGATGTCGCCACATCCTGCCACGCAGGGTTTGCCCCAGCCTCGGGCAACCACCGCTGCGTGACTGGTCATTCCACCGCGTGTTGTAAGAATACCCTCAGCGGCCGACATCCCACCCACATCTTCAGGCCGAGTTTCAATCCGGACTAAAATGACCTTCTCTCCATTGGCAGCGGCCTCTTCAGCTTTTTCCGAACTGAAAACCACCTTCCCGACAGCCGCTCCGGGTGATGCCGGCAAACCTTTGCCCAGAACCGTTGTGCCATCGGTTATTTTCTCATCAATTTGCGGGTGCAGAAGCTGATCGAGATGCTGCGGCTCAACCAAAAATTGAACAGCTCTTTTCTTCTCAATAAGCCCCTCTTCCACCATATCGCAGGCTATTTTCAGGGCAGCATGCCCCGTTCGCTTCCCGGTACGAGTTTGCAACATGAACAGTTTTTTATTCTGGATTGTAAACTCAATATCCTGCATGTCTCCATAGTGATGTTCAAGCTTACCCCCTATATCCAGCAACATTTTATAGCTCTTCGGCATTATGCTCTCCAGGGTATCAATATCCTGCGGTGTACGAATTCCGGCCACCACATCTTCACCCTGAGCATTCACCAAATATTCACCGTAAAGTTTATTTTCCCCGTTGGATGGATTTCGTGTAAAACAGACGCCCGTAGCGGAATCATCCCCCATATTCCCAAATACCATCGCCTGCACAGATACTGCCGTTCCAAGAAGGTTCGAAATCTGATGAATCTTCCGATATTTTACGGCACGCTCACCATTCCAAGATTCAAATACTGCATTGATCGTTCTTTCAAGCTGATCAAAAGGATCACTCGGGAATGAAGAGCCGGTCTCACGTTGATAAGCTTCTTTATACATCAAGGTCAACTCTTTTAAGCTGTCCGTATCGAGATCCGTATCCTCTTTTGCCCCTTTTTTCTCCTTCAGACCTTCAAGAATTTCCTCGAATGTTTCATGCGGAATATTCATCACCACATCCCCAAACATATCAATAAATCTTCGATAGCTGTCGTAAGCAAATCGCTCATTCCCTGTATGTTTGGCCAGCGCTTTTACAGTTTCATCGTTCAGTCCCAGGTTTAAAACGGTATCCATCATTCCCGGCATAGAGACAGCTGCACCGGATCGGACCGAAATAAGAAGAGGGTGGTGTCCATCGCCCAGTTTGGCTCCCATCTCATTTTCAATAGCTGTAATACCTTTTTTGATCTGTTCAGTGAGTCCTTGTGGCCATTTTTTGCCGTTTTCTGAATAGTGGTTACAAGCCACGGTAGATATGGTAAAACCCGCGGGGACCGGCAGCCCGATGGATGACATTTCCGCCAGATTCGCCCCCTTGCCACCCAGCAACTCCTTCATTCCTCGATTTCCTTCCGCGATACCGCTGCCAAACGTATAGACAAATTTTCCATTCAACATTGCACTCATAATTTTCTCTCCTTTTTGATGTGATATATTATTCCCGATAAAGGTTAATAGTAGCTTTTTCGCATCAGAAAAGCGCTACCGGGAGTGTTATATATTTCACAGATCTGCTCCCCCTTGTAAGAGTGATAAGCCATCCTTATTATAATCAGGATTTCAAACCACAGACCTCGGGTTCCCTTATGAAATTTAAAATGCCCCATACGCTTACACTGCTTTTCTATTTAATGGTGGCAGCGTTGGTTATGACATGGATTGTACCCCAGGGTGCGTTCGATACAGAAATTATTGATGGGCGGGAAGTTGTACTCCCCGGCACCTATGAAGTGGCCGAAGAGCGCGAACTCATGAATCCCGTTGAGCTGTTCACGGCCATTCCCCGAGCGTTTGAAGATGCCCAGGCAATTATCTTCTTTCTTTTTATCATCGGTGGCGTGTTAGCCATTATCCGCAGAACCGGCACCATTGATGCCCTGCTCGGTCGCCTGCTCGAAAACCTCGGAGGTCGACCCGCTATGCTGATATTCCTGGTGGTGTTTGTGTTTGCTTTCGCATCGAGCGCAATGGGAGCTTCGGCAGAGTATATCCCGTTTGTATTGATCCTTGCTGCTCTCTGTCGAACCATGAAAATGGATACCATGACCGCCGTCGGAATTATTATAGCCGGCTACGGAATCGGCTATGGTGCCGCAGCATTTAACCAGTACACCGTTGTTGTGGCGCAAGATGTAGCCGGCGTCGACACCTACACGGGATGGGGTGTTCGCCTCGCTCTGCTCTTACCTTTTGTGATGATCGGCGCACACCACGTTTACAGCTATGCACGCCGCGTTCAGCTGGATCCCTCCACCAGCCTAATGGCAGGTATTGAACCCGATAACGTCGATACCGTAACCGATTACCCCGCGCTGAGTGTTAAACATGTCATTATCATGACTGCCTTTATGGTCGCTCTTGGCGTTGCCGTTTGGGGAATCGCCACTCGCGGCTGGTACCTTTACGAACTCGGTGCTGCCTTTTTAATTCTCGGAGTCTTTACCGCATTTGTCGGAAAAATCGGCCCCAGCCTGATGGCCGAAGAATTTGTGTCCGGAGCCAAAGATTTAACGGAAACCGCCCTGCTTGTGGGAATTGCACGCGGTATTGCGCTGATTATGGAAGAGGGGCAGATTTTGCACAGTATCGTCTATGCCATGTCGGTTCCCCTCGGAATGGTAGGGCCTGAACTGGCTGCCGTCGGGATGATGCTCATGCAGACGATCATGAATTTCTTTGTCTCATCCGGAAGTGGTCAGGCCTTTTTAACCATGCCGTTGATGGTGCCACTCGGAGATATTTTGGGCGTATCACGACAAATCGCCGTTCAGGCATTTCTCTATGGTGATGGGTTCGCGAACATGATTGTGCCCACCAACCCTGTGTTGATGGGAATCCTCGGAATGGCAAGCGTCCCGTACGACAAATGGTTCCGGTTCTGCATGCCGCTGCTGCTAAAACTACTCGCCTTCGCCGCAATTTGTATGGTGGGAATGGTGATGTTTGGGTTTTCCTAAGCAAAGTTCCAAGGCGCAGGGTTCAAGTTTCAGGGCTCAGGGGTGAAAAGATCTCCCCTCGAGGGGTGTACTGCAAGGCACAAGTTTTCAAGTGGCAAGGCACAGGTAACAGGTTTTTTAGTCGTTGCGATTTTCTATGGACCGGATGAATTTGTAGAGCATTTTGCCGGTTTGATCTAGGTGATTGGAGATTTGATAAAATTTGGTTTCATCTGTCAATGAACCGGTTTCGAAAAGAGTTTCAAGATGATCACGAGTTTCATCTACAGATGAGTGAGCATAAATCAGAAACTTGATGTAATCTGATTTATATCTTCTTCGCCCGTAACCCTCCACAATATTCGATCGAATCGATTTTGAAGAACGACGAATTTGACTACCGATTTCATACAATTCAAATTTTGGAAGTGTCATTGTCATCTGATGAACTTTAATAGAAAGTTGTCTTGCTTCCTGCCAGATTTTCAAATTTTTATAGCTCATAAATCCATAAATTTTCTTACTGTTTACACTTGTATGAACCGACACAAACGGATTCCTTACAAAAAAATAAAATTGTCACCTGCCACTCGTGCCCTGAGCCCTGAAACTTGAACCCTGTAACCTGCCCATGAGTATCTTCTTCTGGATTGTCCTTCTATACCTCGGTTTGCTGATGGGAATATCCATTTGGAAAAGCCGCGCCATTAAAAATCAGGAAGATTTTATGGTGGCGGGCCGATCGGTTTCCACGCCAAAATTAGTGGGCACGCTTCTCTGTACATGGTTGGGATCGGGGACACTATTGGCCGGAGCCGGCTTGGCGGCACGAGTTGGTATTTCAGAACTCTGGCTGGCTGCCGGGGCGTGGATCGGCATCGTTATCGTCTTCTTTTTGGCCGGCAGAGTTCGGCGAATCGCCCAATACACCGTGCCCGACATTCTTGAGCTTCGCTACAACAAATGGGCAAGAATTTTAGGTACGATCGTGATTGTTATTGCATATACAACTATCGTCGGGTACCAATTTCGCGGCGGCGGTTTTGTGCTGAATCTCGTTGCTGAAATCCCGGAGTGGCAAGGAGTATTGCTTACCGCCGGATTTATCATCGCATTTACCGCTTTTGCAGGAATGCTCTCCATCGTTTCGGTTGATATCATTAATGGTGCGATCATCACCATAGCCGTACTTGTCGGGCTCCCGCTCGTATTTATGAATCTCGGCGGAATGGAATTTATCACCACCGAACTCGACCCCGCCCTTTTTGATATTACGGGCGGACACAGCTGGATCTGGGTGATGGGCGTCTTTTTTCCCACATTTCTGCTACTGTTGGGAGAGTCAAACATGTACCAGAAATTTTATTCGGCTAAAAATGAGAAGTCCGCCAAAAATGCCGTCATGTTCTGGGTGATCGGAACCATCATCATCGAAACAGCCATCGCATCACTCGCCATTCTGGCATTCAGCCACTTTAACGCGCTTGATCCATCAAGCGTCATGCATCTTGCCGCTGAAGACAGCGAACGGATAATTCTTCATGCCGCCCGCTTCGGTACCGAAATCGGAATTCCGTTGGCAGGCGGGTTGCTGCTGATTTGTGCCGCGGTGGCGATCATCACATCCACCGGAAACAGTTTTCTGCTCACGCCATCCACAAACTTGACTCGAGATATTTATCAGCGCTTCATCAACCCGGATGCGTCCGAAAAAGTAATCGTTCTGTTTCAGCGGTTGATGGTGCTCGTGCTCGGAATTGTGGCATGGCTGCTGCTCACTCAATTCCGAACCATCCTCGATATGGCGTTCACCGCCTACACGATGATCGGTGCCGGACTCACACCCGCTCTGCTTGCCGCTTTTCTCTGGAAACGGGTTACGACTGCCGGTGGCGTCGCATCCATCGCAACGGGAATGGGCGTTACGGTGCTCATTACCATCATCAACTCATTTGGCGATGCTCCGCTGATTCCTTTTGATTATATCGTTCTGCCCGCTGCAGGGTTATCCATCACCGTATTAATTGTTGTCTCGCTGCTCACTAAACCCGACCCAAAAGAGAAATGGGAGATGTTTTACGAGGAGGATGCAGAACTCAGAGATGCGATTGAGGAGACGTAATGTAAGCCGGGCGTCCTCGTTCGGCGGTTTTGAAATGTTGCGTCAGCAGGAATTTTAAACTTGTTAAATCTCATGGCCATGTCTGTCGAAGCAGGAGCTTCGACTTACGTAGATCGGACGTCCCCGTCCGACATCTCTTGATCGATTATTTTTCTATCTAGGTTTATAAGCGTGGAAGTCAGAGTTTCGACTGACACGAGCA
>SKWF01000234.1 GCA_007129085.1 Balneolaceae bacterium
AGTATCAGGTACGGGAAAAACCAGTTCTGTTTATCAAAATAGGGCTGTTTCCAAAGCCAGCTAAAGTAGCCGGTAGCTCCACGCTGTTTTGCTGAATACTCCAGCGATGCCGCAATGGTAAACGCCGTAATTAAACTCGGCAGCGCAACGGCAAACGTAAATATGCCGTGCAAGAACTTCCATTCAGCACCGATTGCGGGATCCATATACTGGTGATGAGTCCCCACCGGAATTGAAAATAGAATGAACAACATAAATACAAGTCGGCCGGCCATATCGGAATAGAGTTTACCTCCTGCAATTTTCGGCAGAAATACATAGTACATCACGTATGCCGGCAGCAGCCAGAAGTAAACCAACGGATGACCAAAGAACCAGAAAAGTGTTCGGGCCAACATCACATTTATCTCATCTACCAGCCCCAACGACCAGGGAAGCAGCATAAATAGGATTTCTACTGCTACCGCCAGCGTGGCGATAAACCAAATAATAAACGTGGTGAACATTCCTACTACAGCGAGCGGTGTCTTTTTCCCTTTGTTCTCCTTTCTCCACTCCAGGTACATCGGCACCCAGTTATAGGAAGCCAGCCACGAACCTACCACCAACAGGGTTAATCCTATATAAAATAGTGGATGAGCCTTCAGCGGCGGGTAAAATGTGTAGAGAACGGTTGCTTCGCCAAGAAAAATCATTATGGCTGCCAGCACCGATCCAACCAGCATCATAATACCGGAAGTCCAGGCTATTTTACTGTTGAGCTCTTTTCTCAGAGAATAAGGTACAAGAGCATTCCCCAACGCAACCGCGAAAAATGTGGTAAAGACAATAGCATTTAATACACCGTGGAAAGTGAGCCCTTTGTAGTAATCTCCGCCTACAAACGGATCACTGGTGATGATACCGGCCCTGAAAAAGGTCTGCATCAACCCACCATATACCCCGATAAAGAGGAGTACCATGGGAATAATGAGCAGAGTGGCGTTTAAGTACTTGTTGGATTTTGAGAATCGAAATGAATAATCACTCATTTACACTCCTCCATCTTCGGTTTCCGGTTCATCTAACCCCTCTTCGATGATAAATCGTCCGGCCATGGTATGATGTGCAGCTCCACAAAATTCATGACAGGCAAAAAGGTATTCACCGGGTTCATCAAACTTTACACGAAGATAGTTGATAGTACCGGGTACCGCCATAAGGTTGATGTTTTTTCCCTCTACTTTAAATCCGTGGATGATATCCTGGGATGTAACGTAGAGATCTACAGTAGATCCTGCCGGTAAGCGTACCGTGGAAGGTTGAAACGCCCACATTCGGGAGACCATCTGCAGCTCATATTCATCAGGGCCTGTCTGGAACAGGGTATCGGTAGTAAATGGTTCTACATCGGTAATGCATGTTGGCACTTCGATGTTTTTTGCTACGGACGCGTACACGATTGCCCCCATAAAGACAACCAGCAGCGTAAGACTAAGCGATAAGGCAAGTTTTTCTGATTTATCCATTCTATGCTCTGCTTAATAGTTCAAAGTAGAAGGCAAACCAGGTGATTAAGAAGAATACCATCAACACAATAAAAAAGGCGACGGCACCTTTGGGAGTAAACTCCTCTGTATCTTGTTCTTCATTCCCCATAGTAGTTTTGTTTGATTAAAGGTTGTTGTTTAATTAAGTGATAAAATAATTGAAATGCACATTAGATTATGTAGGGAAATCCCTTACATGGGGTGTCGGGAATTTCCTGAAAAAACAGACAACCTCTCTTGACCGCTTTTTGTAAAAATTCAGCTATGCCATTTGCTCAAAAAGGCTGTCAAACTCTCCTATCCGCTTTTTCCAGTCCAAATGCTTGTTAATGTTCTGTAATGATGATTTGGGCAGCGGCTTTACCTCTCCGATAAGCAGATTTTTCATAACGCGGAACAGGTCATCTTCGGTTTCGTATAGAACCGGGGCATGGAGAAGTGGTTTATGAAGTGAATCGGGAATCAGCTCCGGGTAGTGCAACTTGTTGGGCACCAGCGGATGGCACCCGCAGTAGATCGCCTCCATAATTGCCACACAGAAAAACTCGTACGTAGCAGTGGACACCACAATATCCCCGGCGTGCAGCAGTCGACTGTAGTTTTCTACATTCTCTACATATCCGAAATGGGTAATTTGATCGCCAAATCGTTTCCACGCCTTTTCAAACTCTTCGGGCTTTTGATGTTTGGTGTCCCCGGCAAGAATAAGGTCGAACTCCAGGTCGATATCATTCAGCCTGTTAAGCACTTTAAAAAACATTCCCGGGTTGCGGTCGAACTGCCAGCGCTGATTCCATACAATAACCGGGCGTTCATTTTGATCCCGAATATCGGGTTGGGCATCGAACACGCTCAGATCCAGCCCCGGGTAGAGCACCATACTTTTATCGCGAATCTGGTCGATGGTGTTGAAGTATTTATCATCCGGAAAATTTTCCAAGAAATTGGGCAGCTCCTGCAGCAGATCCTCCAGATGGAAACGGCTCGAAAAGAGGAGCTTATCGGCCGACAGCATACTCAGGTAGTTGATATAACAGTAGGTAAGGTCCCGCTGCTCTCCCTCGGGCATCGGCTGGGTAAGCTGATTTTCGTGCATCACCATCACTTTAGGTGTATGGGCAAACCGCGGATTGGTCAGCGCTAAAAATGCAGGCAGATTTGTCATGCTGCTTACCAATAACAGATCGATATCCTCCTTCACATGGCTTGTCATCTCGGCAAGTTTCACCGAATCGCCATGCATACGCCACTTCCACCCCTTATAGTTCAGTTTGATGGGGATAATATTGTGGGCGGAGTTCTCTTTCAGGCCTTTTAAAAAGGCTTTGTGTGATCCGCTGTAAAAAGGCTCTACCGCAAGTATATTCAATGCGTATCTCTTTTTAGAGGGCTTTCCGAAACCATAGATTTCTTTTCGACTTCA
>SKWF01000085.1 GCA_007129085.1 Balneolaceae bacterium
CACTTTCACCTGACGGTGGCAGGTCCGGTTCTGCTCGCCTTCCTTGGCGGTAGTTTGTACATGATCGGCCAGTTTATGAACAAGGAGATCCGTATGAAGGGGTGGGCGATGATTTCGCCGTACGTCTATACGATTGGACTGTTCATTATGTCGTACGGGCTGAAAGTAGGCGGCCTGAAAGGTATGCCTCGACGTACAAATACAGGGCAGTCGTATGCAAACCCTGATAGTGTGCTCTATCAACCCGACTGGATTGCTTACATCGATCTAAGTGTGGTTGGTGGAATCCTGATGTTTATTGGAATTGTGATGTACCTCGTTTCATTCTTTGGAACCGTATTTGCTAAATCCGAATCTGATGAAGAAGGGGCATTGGTAACATTCCCAATATCAGAATCGCTGCATGATGAAGAAGCAAAATGGCTCAGAAACTTTAAGCCGTTTATCATTATCGCGATCATACTGATTGTGCTGTCGTATGCACCGGTTATTTGGGATGTATTGCAGGCTACCTATGGTGGGTCACTTCCATTTTCACCCGATAGTCCCGTACCGCTGAGGTAGACGTATATGATTCATCAGTGCTTCAAAATTGCAGTATATATTATCGTAACGGTAACAGCCACAATGGCGGTTACCGGTTGCGATGATTTGGGGATCGAAAAGTCACTTGATGATGTTAGATATCATCTGGTTGATCAGGATAGTTCAGCAGTGGATTTTCCCGAAAATTACAACGGGAAAATCATGCTTGTTGGGTATGTGTACACGCACTGCCCGGATATCTGTCCGTTAATCACCTATAATATGCGTGACATCCAGCGGGCCTTGTCTGATGAGGATGAGTTTATGCTGGTAAGCGTGTCATTTGACCCGGAGAGAGATTCGCCGGAAATTTTATACGACTATGCACAGAATTATAATGTAGATCAATCAAACTGGCGATTTTTAACCGGAGATAAGGAGCCGGTATTTTCACTTTTAGAAACGTTGGAAATTTCAACCGTAAAAACTCCAACTCGATTTCGGGAAGATGGAACACCGGTTTATTATATCGATCACACCGATCGGGTAACATTGATTGATGATCGTGGAAATATCCGTAAAACTTATAATGGCAGTGGGTTAGACACTGACGAAGTAATTGCCGATATTAAAAAATTGCTGCAAGAACGAACATAAAAATTGTAACCAAACAAATAAGTCTAATTTAAAATAGATCAACTAAAACATACCAGTTATGAAACATTTATTAATTAAAACACTATTTATCGCCCTTGTATTTGGCCTTGCCGCTTGCGGTGGAGAAGAAACAGCACAACAGGGAGAGGAAGAAGCAGTAGATGACGGTGTACGGACCGTTGATATTATTGGAAACGATGATATGCGATTTGTTGTCGCTGAAGCAGCTGACGGCCTTGTAACCGGTGGCGCATCCGGACAGAATGTAATTCTGGAAGCTATTGAAGCATCACCCGGAGAGGAACTACGCATTCGGTTAACTACCGTGAGTAATCTTCCTCCATCTGCAATGTCGCACAACCTGGCTATTCTGGAGCTCGAAGCAGATGTTGACGCATTTGCACGTGCATCCGTACAGGCACGTGACAACGAGTATATTGCCCCTGAATACGAAGATTGGGTAATTGCAACTACTGCAATGCTTGGCGACGGTGAAACCGATTCATTTACCTTTACGGTACCTGAAGAAGAGGGAGAGTACGATTACATCTGCTCATTCCCAGGACACTTTGCCGGCGGCATGGTAGGTAAATTGATAGTTAGCGAATAACAGCAAATTTTCGCTTAAAAAGCGAGGCCCTCGGTGTGAAAACGCCGAGGGCTTTTTTTATGTAACTCGGGCGTCCTCGTCCGAGAATAATCGGTTAGATATTGTTTTTAGACTGAATTTGTGAGTTGTTTAGAGGTATACTGAGAATGAGTTTGTTCTAAAAAAATACAAAGCTCACGAACCGGGAGGTTCGGAATACGTTTTCTTGCCGTTACTCCAGGCACACCAATGTAGTCGGTATTTGGGATTGTCGGGGCTTTTTTCTCCAACCTGTCAGCACCCACTGGATCTGACAGCGTTGAGCTTGAAAGCTAAGTTTTGCTTTTGGTCCGGGCGCTTACAGGAATCCCGGAAAGTGCGGGCTACGCACCGAAAAGTCGGTATCTGCGACCGGCAGATTTTTTTCTCTGTGTTCCCTGTGCTCCCCGTGGTTAATCTCCGGACGCTCACAGGAATCCCGAAAAGCGCGGGCTACGCTGTTAGGTCCTAATTCCCTAATCCCCCTAAACACCAATCAAGGCCCCGGAAAGTGGGGGTACGTTTTTTTGGCTTTTAATCCATATACCATAGACCATTGTCTATAAACCATAAACCGAACTCTGGCAGGAACTTCTCCCGACAGGTGTCGGGATTCGTACTCTGCCGGGACCTCCTAATCAACTGATCAACTAATTCTCAAATCAACTAATATCAAAATGGAGCGTCGTCATCGCCGATGTTGTGTGGGGGCGGGGGAGGTGCTGCGCCGGAGTCATCGGGGAGCTGAGCTTCGGGTCCTCCACCGGGCAGTTCATCATCGTCGGTTTGGGTAAGCTTTTCAAAACGGGCGTACTGTTTCACGAAGTACATATTTGATGTACCAATGGGGCCGTTACGCTGTTTCCCAACAATCAGTTCAGCAAGGCCGTTTGTGGATTGCCCTTCTGCGGTTGTTGTAATTCCGTAATATTCAGGTCGGTAGAGGAAACAGACAACGTCAGCATCCTGCTCAATGGATCCGGATTCACGTAAATCACTAAGCTGAGGCCGTTTATCACCGCCTCGCTGTTCAACTGCACGGCTGAGCTGCGACAGAGCGATAACCGGAACATCCAGCTCTTTGGCGAGCCCTTTAAGTCCACGAGAAATCGTTGCAATCTCTTGTTCACGA
>SKWF01000329.1 GCA_007129085.1 Balneolaceae bacterium
GAAACTCCACTAAATTGATAAAAACGGTTTGTTGAACTTTGTGATGCATTTCGTTGACGTTCGGTGTAGAGCTCGGTATAGGTTAACCGTTCAATCTCCTCATCTGAAAGTGGCGAATCTTCAAGCACCTCGGCAATTCGATTTCCAAACGGCTCCAGGTACGGAAAGATGATCTTCCCCTGTACCGGATCCAATGTGCCGGTACCAAAATCTATCCGGTTATCGGGGTTTAGCGCTCCTTGCGAATCAACCCGATCAAGTCCGAGGTCCTGGAGCAGTGTTGGCTCCCTGCCCGGCAGTCGGTTTTGTGATACATTATCCTCGGTATAGTCCAATTCAATTTCCAGGTTCTCACGGCTGATATCGGTCATCCCCAGCGAGTAGATATTTCGCATGGTAAGTGGAAAAAGCCTGTGATCGGTAGAAACATTTCGCGGACGCAGCATTTTCAGATAAATTCGGTCGCTGCCCCCCTGGTTGATCTCACCTACATTTACCAGTTCCCCAGCTGCATTCCTGTAGTTGTAGGCAATTGCCAGCACCTCTCGCGAACCGAGCGAACGGTTCATAGAAATAAATCCTGACACTTTGTTGATGGTGTAGTCGTCACCCTCCCGAAGTGGCGTAAAATATCCCTCTTCAAAATTCCGAGAGTCGTCTACGCCCAAATCACTCGCCGAAACCCCTTCTTGTGGATCACGAAACTGGTCAAGCTGCTCATCAGAAAATGAATCCAGATTATTATTTGGCGGAGCAAATGTGCCATCACCGGTTTCCACTGTTCCAATATCTGCCAGGGCAACGGCGCGGCGGGAATCTTCATCAGACTGGACCGTTTCGCGCAGTATCCATACCTCTACATCGGCAATCCGAAGCGTTTGGGTGAGTTGCTGTGGGTTCGACAAACTGTTTTCAAACTCCTGGCGAGTATAAAAATCGAGAAAAAAGTGGGTGTCATCTTCATAATCAGCCGGTCGAATTTGGATTTCGCTCTCCGTTGACCCACCACTGATGGTTTCCACATTGCTCTCCCCATCCTGCTGCGATACCACCGAAGTTAATCGCAACGGGCCAAATTCAGCCACAGATTTAATGCCAAACAGTGCACCGCTACCTCGAATCAAAGAGTTGCCGGTGTTCATGGAGACGTTTCCCATCTCAATGCTCTTAATAATCTCATCATCATACCCTTCGTACACAATACTAAGCCGGTTCTGATAGTCGAATGTACGCTCGGTATCCCAATCTGTTTGGATGGTAAGCTTATCCCCAATATTACCCTGTATGTTCAGCTGCAGGCTCTGTTCAAATGTAGGATCAATTCGGGTGCGTTGATCTTCAGGCAGGGTTACATCATCAGGAGATTTTTGAATAGATGCCCCCACATTCATATTTGCCACACCATTAACGCGCAGATTCACTTCCGGCCGGCCAAAAATTGTGGTAAATGCGGATTCCTCTCCGCCGGGAATTTCGAGGCTAAAATCGAGCAGGCCTCGGCTTCGCTCCTCCCGCTGGCGCGACTCTTGAATTAATTGACTCCAATTATCCTGAATGGCATGCTCTCTGTTACGATCGGCAAACTCATCAAACCGAAAATATGTGGGCATACCTGATGGGTGCCCAAAAATAAATTTTTGCGCAAAAAACCCGCGGTCTTCATCCTGTTCGAACTGAATCTCTTCGGCCGGCAGTGTTAAATAATAGAGTTTGGGAATTGGGCGAAAAAATGGATCCGTAACAAAATCTCCGCGAACAGTGCGGAAATGTTTACGGAGCTCATCCATCCCGAGAGTATCGGCGGCAGCAACTTCTGCAGTGTCCGGGATTGCGATATCCTGGGCCGAAGCCCCCGACATCACCCCTAACATGAGTAGCAGAAGCCCCCCTAATAACGTAAAAAAACGACGTACTTTACTCACAGATTAAACGTATACGGATGATCATTTAGAAAGCGAACATATCTAGCAATTGGTTGCTGTGTAACCCAAAACAGTCCGTTTTGGTATGATAACTTTTTCTAACGTCGTAGCTCTGTTTCGATAGGCGCAGATTTTTTAGACTTAGGGCATTAAATTCGTCGTTGATAATAAAACATTAAGGAATATGTTGAAAGTAGGAACCACTTGAAACAGTTTTTTAGATGAACTCGCTTTCTCTTCTACGTCAACAGCTTGTATATTCCCGCTTATGATTAATCATGTTCAGCGCGATCTTTTAAAAAAGCATGTAGGGCCATTCCTGTTCTGCTTTTTTACCGTAATGTTTATCCTGTTGATGCAGTTTTTAATTCTGCATGTGGATAAACTAGTTGGGAAAGGTCTGCCTATCTCCATCGTCGTTGAGCTGATTCTCTCCAATTTAGCCTATATGGTGGTACTTGCCGTTCCTATGGCCGTACTCGTTTCCACCCTTATCGCCTTTGGAAAATTTTCGGAATATAATGAGTTAACAGCCATTCGAGCAGCCGGTGTTAACCCAATTAAACTGATTTTACCCGTTATGGCCGCCGGTTTTATGCTCTTTCTGGCCATGGCGTATTTCTCAAACTACATTCTGCCGGAAGCCAACCACAAAGCCCGTTCTCTATTTATAGATGTACGCATGGCAAAACCCGGGTTTGATTTGCAGGAAGGCACATTTTATGAAGGGATTGATGGCTATACCTTTTTGGTACAAGAGATCGACAACGATACTGATACTCTTCGCGATGTTACCATCTTCCAGAGTCAGACCGGAGATCGATACCGTGCTTTTATTCGCGCCAAAACAGGGTGGCTAGAAAGTGATGATGAATATACGTTAACCCTGTTTCTTGAAGATGGCTCCATCATGAGATATATCCCCGGGGAGCGGCGAAATGAAGAGACCATAGAAACCACCGATTTCAACCGATATCGGATGAGCTTTGATCTCTCCGATCTCGCTTTCTCCAGGGCAA
>SKWF01000183.1 GCA_007129085.1 Balneolaceae bacterium
GAATATTAGAAATTATAAATGGAGTTTTACTGGGGTAGTAGGTAATGGCGGTTTCAAGAAGTCCCTCTTCATTAAATATCCGTTTGATGTTCGGCATATTTCCCGCATCTATTTCAGTTCGCAGTACAGAAGCAGAGACGGCATCAAGATGGATCAGTATCAATTTTGGAGAGTCACTCCCTGAATTCTGCCCATTTGCAGAATGTGCACCCATCGAAAAAATGAGCAATAAAATTAAAGGGAGAAGTTTTAAAATTTTCATATGAATATTGGAGGGGTCTTATATCTCCAAATAAGGCAAAATATTAAGTAGGAGTATCATGAAATAATCACTTTTTTTTACGGCGCATTAAAAGCCAGAGTGTTGACCCCAGCCAACCAGAAAAAGCACCTGCGGCCATGGAAATCATGAGCGAGAGGCTTAAGTTGTTATGGGTGACATTGTTGATCAAAATATCACTCACAAACCGAAGAATTACGGCTAACATATATCCTAACGTAAACGTGCCGATAATATCGCGCAGTTTTATGCTGAAATATAAAAAAGTGGCGAATGACCCAATAACGCCAAGCAGAATCCACTGTCCCAAGAACATGGGGTCAGCAAAATTAAGATCATGAGCAGATGCCGTTGAAATGGGGATTCCTGCTGCGATGGTTGCAACAACAAGTGAGATGATTTTTTGACTATTGCGTCGTTCTCTATAAAGGGTAGACATTATCGGTTTTGAATATTTTAGACTCGATTACAGAATCGTAAATGTAACAATATTTTGGGTCAATATATCTATCTGTCACCCACTTTATTACCTCCTTGTGTGGCTCAATGAGGTTTGTTGTTTAGTTTATAGCATTTTGGGGATCGTGATTTGTGATTATTATTTGGTTTAAGTTTGAATCTTCCAAAATTTTTAGGAATATCAACGGGTAAACTACTTGGAACCTAAATCGGACGGGAATGGAAAATAACGAGACTGAAACACGTGTAGGTACAGATAATCTTGGTGCGGTAATATTTTATTCCGCCGTTGCAGCGTTGGGCGGCTTCCTTTTTGGGTTTGATAGTGGCGTTATTAACGGTACGGTTGATGCACTACAGGGTGCATTCGATTCCGATGCGGTGGGTACCGGATTTAATGTTGCTTCGATGCTTCTTGGTTGTGCCGCCGGTGCATTTTTTGCCGGAACACTGGCCGATAAGTTTGGCCGTAAACCGGTGATGATTGTTACGGCCGCGGCGTTTATTTTCAGCGCCTGGGGATCGGGTATTGCGGGCAGTTCTGCCGTATTCGTCTTTTTTAGAATTACCGGTGGACTTGCTGTGGGTGCTGCGAGTATTCTTGCCCCCGCCTATATCAGTGAAATTGCGCCGCCAAAAATTCGGGGTAGCCTAACCACACTGCAGCAGTTGATGATTGTGGTTGGACTGTTCGCAGCATTTATGAGTAACTATATGATTGCCGGCGCAGCAGGCGGAGCTTCTGAAGTGCTTTGGGGTGGTTTTAACGCCTGGCAGTGGATGTTTTGGGTTGAAATACTTCCTGCCTCTATCTTTTTTATCTGCCTCTTTTTTATTCCTGAATCGCCTCGCTATCTGGTTTCTTCAGGACGTCTTGATGAGGCCAAAGCTGTATTGGATAGCGTTTCGAGTGCCGGAAACAGTGATGAGAAAATAAAAGATATTGAGTCTACTCTCGATAAAGACAGTACTCCTAAATTGTCGGATATCGTTAATAAGTACACCGGCAACATTCACCCGATTGTATGGGTCGGTTTTGGGTTGGCTATTCTGCAGCAGTTTACCTGAATTAATGTGGTGTTCTACTACGGAGCTACACTCTGGCAGGCGGCCGGGTTTACCGAAGAGAATGCACTACTCCAAAATGTAATCAGCGGCTCGGTGAATGTGCTCTTTACGTTTGTTGCTATTGCCCTGGTTGATAAAGTAGGCCGTAAACCCTTACTGAAAATCGGAGCGTTGGGCCAGGCCGTTATGCTTGGAATATTGGCAACCATATTTGCAACCGGAGCCGTTACAGAAGCGGGCGACCTTCAGCTCAGTGATACGATGGGTGTTTATGCACTGCTTGCTGCAAATGGATATATCGCATTTTTTGCCTTCTCATGGGGACCTATTATGTGGGTAATGCTGGGTGAGATGTTCCCCAATAAATTTCGTGGATCGGCACTCGCTTTCTGTGGACTCGCACAGTGGCTCGCCAACTTCACCATAACGATGACCTTCCCCATATTCCTGGCAAATATCGGCCTCGGACTGTCGTACGGTATCTATGCCTTTTTCGGAATTGTGGCGTATTTCTTCGTGAAGAAGTTCGTAAAAGAGACGAAAGGACGGACCCTGGAGGATATTTCGCGCGAGGATGTGTAATTGGATGATTGCTCTGCAGACATAACAAGTTTTCAAAACTTGTTATGTCTATTTCGAGCCTGCCGGGCTGCTTGGTTATTGGTTGATCGGGGAAAGGACTCAATCACGTGCAATGCATACGTACCCCGGTCAGCCTGACCGGGAATGGAGATAGATTCATAACAATCCAACATCAATCGGATCAGCGGACAAGCTGTCCGCTGTACTTCTGTCACAGCGACACTGCTGGTTTTTGCCCCACCCCAAACCCCTTCTCGCCAGCCGGCGGACACTGCCCCATTTCGCAAAAGAACGAAACAGGGAGGGGCTTTTTATTTTTCATCTAACTCCTGTTTCTCCCCCACTGGTGGGGGAGAACACAAGAGGGGGCTGCGCCACTGGAGTTTAATAATTGCCTTAGATCGACAGAAGATGAACAGTGGTAATGTTCAAAAAACCATCAAGCCGTCTCTCTCTATCCAGCCGTATTGGCCGTTTTGGAGGCGTACGTAGTACCAGCCGTCTGCCTCATCGCTCCGGTAGTAGTCC
>SKWF01000154.1 GCA_007129085.1 Balneolaceae bacterium
AGCGGCGTGATAATATTAGAGACGGAGTCACCTACCCGGTAAGCTGCCTGGGTAAGGTCTGGACTAATTCCGAGCTGCATAAGCATCGGTACAAAAATTGGTGCGATGAGCGCCCATTTGGCGGATGCAGATCCAACCAAGAGATTCACAAATGCACTTAAAATCACAATTCCTACGATCGTCACCTGACCCGGCAACGCGAGTGCTTCCAAGAATCCTGCACCTTTTACTGCCACTAACAGACCTACGTTCGATTGATTAAACGCATCAATAAAGAGTGCGCAGAAGAACGCCATTACCACGTAATAGCCCATGCTCTCCATCGCCTTGGTCATGTTGTCGATCATATCCTTGGAGCTCTCATACTTGCCCGAAGCGTATCCGTACACGAGTCCGGGGATCAACAGAAGAATAAAAATTAGCGGTACAATAGCCTGCATCAGTGGTGCCTGGAATGAAAACAGAGAACTCACTTCAGGATTGTCCCAATCGGGATCACGAAGTGCAGAACCTTCAGGCCACGCCCAAAGAAACAGTCCAACCAGTCCCAGTATCATCGCACCAAAGCCTAACCAGAATGCACGGCTCTCTTTTGCAGAAACTGTTTCCATCTGAGGCATTTCATCCTCATCTCCATCCACCTCGATGCCTTCGAGTCTTGGCTCAACAATTTTATCGGTGATATACCACCCGATAAGTACAATCAGCAGACAAGATGCCGCTGTAAAGTAGATGTTGTTCAACGGATTCAGTTCTATTGAAGGATCCAGAATCCGAGCCGCCTCAAGCGTAAAACTCATCAAAAGAGGGTCAATTGCCGACGGGATAAAGTTGGCTGAAAATCCTCCACTCACACCGGCAAAAGCCGCTGCAATACCTGCCAAGGGGTGCCTACCGGCCGCATAAAATATCACTCCTCCTAGTGGAATTACAAGCACATAACCGGCGTCTGCTGCTGTATGACTTACAATGGCAATTAAAATTAACATGGGTGTTAATAGTGAGGCCGGTGTAAATCCGAGCAGCTTTTTCAGCCCGGCATCAATCCAGCCGGAATGCTCTGCGACACCAACACCCAGCATCGCCACCAGCACAATTCCGAGCGGGGCAAACAACACAAACGTGTTGATCATATTCGCCAGAAAATCTGCCAGGCTTTCACCCGTTAGCTGGTTCTGTACAATTAGCTCCTCACCGGTTCTGGGATCGATCTCTCCAAAACTAAATGGAGATAAGGCCGCTGACATCACCCAAACGATGATCAACAACCAAAAGAAAAGCATTGCCGGATCAGGCAGCTTATTTCCGGTTCGTTCAATTACATTTAGAAACTTATCAAAAAGGGTTCCTCTGCCCTCAGACTCAGGGACTTCTTCGTTTTCGGTAGACTCGTTTTTCTCTTCAGCCACGTTTGTTGTTCATTTGTTAAAGGACAATGAATTACGATTGAGGGAAAATAAGAGATTCACGAATTGATGCAACTTTTTTACAATAAAATTTAGCTCAAAAATTTAAATGTGGGCTTATAATAAATTTATCCTTTTGTTAGGAATCATTCCCCGTATCATTGTATTTACTACGTAGGAACATTTGATAGCACAGAGATACTTCGACTTCATTCGTCACTTCGCTTCTCATTCCGCTCAGTATGACGTTAAACGTCACATTGAGCGCAAGGAACCGTAATGTAGTGAAGTCGAAATAGTACAGCTTTAAAGATCAAAGGCTCCTACATAGTGTGTTTGCAATTTAGATTGTATACCACTGATGAACTCATAATTAAAAAATCTACTCCATGGATAAAACCTATTACAACCCCGAAGATTTAAAAAAGTTTGGCGATGTTGGCGAATTTCAAAAAGATCTGGCCGACAAATTTTTTGATTACTACGGCGCCGTTTTTGATGACAGTGCACTCTCCGGTAAAGAGAAAGCGTTAATTGCACTTGCTGTAGCACATGCTGTTCAGTGCCCCTACTGCATCGATGCATATACCGAAGAGAGTCTGGAAAAGGGGTACTCCGAAGAGCAAATGATGGAGGCCGTCCATGTGGCGTCAGCCATTCGCGGCGGAGCATCACTCGTCCATGGCGTTCAGATGATGAACAAAGTGGATAAGTTGAGTATGTAATGAATTAATAAAACTGTCTAAAAAGTGCATCCTAGAAGATCTTTAATCGTCAATTCTGTCATGCTGGACATCGATCCGGCATCTCCTGCATATATTAAGGGTAGGAGATTTCGCTTCGCTTTCAAAAGATGAGCGCATCAAGTGCGGAATGACGCACTTTTTAGACAGCCTCGCAATTTTCCGTCCCCTCTCCCCGAAAAATCGGGACGCAAGCGCGAGAGGGGACAGATCAAGAGCGTTCAGCGATTGATCAGGGGTGTGTTCGATACAGGCATTGAAACTGAATTTGGACTACCCCAGAAAATCTCCCCTAACAAGGGGAGAAACAGAGGGGTGTTAATATTTTATCTAACCAAATAATAAATTTATAAACATCCCCCGTATAAAATGCTGAACGCATTTTATCACCCCCCTTCAAAGGGGGACCCTTTTAACCCCAAAAAACCTATTACCACACGATGAAGTCATTAATTGCCCAACAACATGCGCTGTCTCATCCGGATCGGCAGATCGATGTGATCAACAATCACACGGAAAAAGTAAAACAGTTCGATAAATTTGAGGAGAAGCTCAAAGAGATCGACCTGTTTCCATTGAAACCGACCGGTATCGAAATTTTTCAGATCAACGTTGGGTATATGTGTAATATGACCTGCAAACATTGCCATGTTGATGCAGGGCCGGACCGTGAAGAGATCATGACTAAAGAGACTCTGAAGTATTGCCTCGACGCCCTGAAAGATTCCGACATCGAAACGGTAGACCTTACCGG
>SKWF01000203.1 GCA_007129085.1 Balneolaceae bacterium
GATGGGTAATTGTAAAGGTTGCGTTAATAATAGGCATATTTTTATTTGCCGACGAAGTTAATTCACAGGACCGAGAGCGAATTCTTTTTTTTGGTGATAGCATTACAGCCGGGTATGGACTAGATCAGGAACAGGCGTTTCCGGCGCTTATTCAGGAAAAAATAGATTCATTGGGGTTAAAATATGAAGTGGTGAATGCGGGGCAGAGCGGAGAGACATCAGCCGGAGGCGTTCGCCGGGTTGATTGGATTCTGCAGCAGCGGCCTGATATATTTTTTCTGGAGCTGGGCGGTAATGACGGTCTCCGCGGAGTTGATCCCGAAAGTACAAAGAACAATTTGCAGCAAATCATCGACAAAGTTTCCGATCAATATCCTGAAACGGTGATTGTACTCGCGGGAATGCAGGCACTGCCAAATATGGGGCAGGACTATACCTCTAATTTTAATCGTATTTTCGAAGAGCTGGCTGAAGAAAATGATGTGGTTTTTATGCCGTTCGTACTTGAGGATGTAGCCGGTGAACCCGATTTGAATATGCCGGACGGCATACATCCTACAGCAGAAGGCCATCAAATTGTGGCCGAAAATGTTTGGGAGATCATCAAACCGCTTCTGTGATTATTTACGAACAAGGTTAAACACAACTTGCACTCGTCTTTGTACGGGAATCATCTGCTCAAAATCGCTCATTGATGCGGAATCTGATGCTACTCTCATCGCCATTTCAGGTCCAATTGTTGTTCGTACAGGGCGATCGGTAGAGTATTCAATCGTATGAACGTCACCCAGTGCTTTGCCGGAAGCATCGGCTAAAATTTCTGCATCTTCACGCGCTTTTTCTACTGCCTTTCTGAGTGCTTCTTTTTCGGCTTCCTCAACCCGGCTTGATGTGAAGCGTCCTGAGAAATTATCGAATTTATTATCAATAAGTGTTCTCTGCAGGGAGCTAAGCTGATCAAAATCGGACAGCTCAAGATTTATTCTTTGCTGTGTAGAGGTATGGACTTCTCCATCTCGCTGCCGGTTTGGGCGAATTTGAATAGGATCATAGGTGATTTTATCCCTGTCGATATCCATTTCACCCAACAGGTTTGCCAGAAAACTTTCGCGCTCTCTGTGAGTGTCATAAGCGTTATCGGCATTTGCATCAGTAATGGAAATGGTAATTGTAAACTGAACAAGATCGGCCGGCACAAGCACCTCGGAAGATGCTGAAACCGAAATTGTAGATCTTTGATCCTGTGATTGTGCAACGGCCTGCAGGGCAAAAAAGGAGAGTGTGAATGCGAGTAAAAGTCGTGTAATCATGATGAATCAGGTTTGTTGGTTATAGGATATGATCGTTCGGTAGTTAACTAAATTTATTGGAAAGGGTTTCTTAGTAATGTCATATTAGGTTAAGATTTACGGCTATTCAATAAATTGTATTGGAAGCGCTTGCATCTATAAAAAAACAGAAGTTACTTAGGGAAGGTCTTTTAATTTAACAATAAACGTTTACGTAGGTCATAACAATACAAACTTTAATCGAATATTATGGTAGATAATGCTACAAATTGGGTTGTAAAGGTGAGTTTTTGCTCTCTT
The DNA here is from genome assembly GCA_007129085.1 of Balneolaceae bacterium. Taxonomy (GTDB): domain Bacteria; phylum Bacteroidota; class Rhodothermia; order Balneolales; family Balneolaceae; genus SW132. The sequence continues at coordinate 1,590 of SKWF01000203.1, forward strand.
TTCATTTTCCTATTCAGCTTGCACAACGTTGAGTTATACGCTCAAAGTGGACAGAACCAAATAAATGTTTCTGGTGTAGTTGTTGATGCTTCTTCAGGATCAACATTGGCGGGTGTGAATGTATCCGTTCAGGGAAGGGTAGCAGGAGTTGCTACAAATAGCAGAGGAGAATTTAATTTACGTGTTAGTGGTGAGCCACCGATTACTCTAAATATCTCCATTGTAGGATATGTTGCCAAACAGATTGAGATTACGGAAAGTGATGTATCTGATTTAACCATAGAAATTGAGGAGCAGCGAATTTTAGGCTCTGATGTAGTTGTTTCGGCATCGAGGGTTGAAGAGAGTATTCTGGACGCTCCTATTAGTATCGAGAAAATCGATGCCATTGCTATTCAACAAACAGCGGCCCCATCTTTTTACGACGCCATTGCTAATGAAAAAGGGGTGGATTTTAGTACTCAGAGTTTGACGTTCAAGTCTGTAAATATGCGCGGGTTTGCCTCAAACGGGAATCTCCGTTTTGTACAGCTGATCGATGGGATTGATAACCAGGCACCGGGACTTAACTTTCCTGTTGGCAATATTGTAGGTATTTCGGAACTCGACTTGGAAAGTGCAGAGTTGATTCCCGGCGTAGCTTCTGCGCTATATGGGCCAAATGCCATTAATGGTATTCTGTTGATGAACAGTAAGAGTCCGTTTGATTATCAGGGGCTTTCGGCGATGGTAAAAACAGGATTCAACCATATCGATCAACGAGATGATGATCTGTCTCTGTACCAGGAGTACAGCGCTCGTTATGCCGATACAATTGATGATCGTTTTGCCTATAAGGTGAACTTCTCTTATTTGCGAGCGAATGATTTTGTAGCGAGTGATATGCGTGATCGCGGTCCGGCAACTTTTGGAGCCATTGAGAGAGGAGAAACATCCCGGGGAGATAATCGGGTGTATGACGCTCTCAATAAATATGGGCAGCCGCTTTTAACCATCGGAAATATTGCGGATGGTCAAATTGCCGCCGGTAACCAGGATATTGCTGCAATTCGAACACTACTTCCCGATGGAGAAGCTGGGGCATTTACTCCAACCGGTTTTACAGAAGGTTCTTTTGTAGATAACACTACCGAAAGTTTAAAGTTTGGTACAGCATTGCACTATAGACTCGCCGATAGATATGAACTGTTGGGTCAGTTTAATTGGGGCGCAGGAAGTACCGTGTACACTGCCAATGACCGTTTCATCCTCGATGATTTTACCATTTGGACCGGTAAACTGGAGCTGAATAATCCCAACTTTTATTTGAGAGC
>SKWF01000324.1 GCA_007129085.1 Balneolaceae bacterium
ACTTAGGGCATTGCGTTCAAAATGTTGCCCACCAAATCAGACTCTACCGGGACCCCACGCAAAAAACACGCGTGGTGACTCCGGCAGGTCTTCAGCTTTTCACTTTTTCGTTTTCACTTTTCACTATTTCAATCTCCCGTTCTACCGGAACAGGCTTCGTAAAATCTTTCAGCACCGGGCTGTGTTTATCAGCGTTTTCAATCACTTCCCGGATCTTTTTTTCGGGTGCGGGGCTGTCGATTATCACCCTGTACCGCAGACCTTTATAACCAGGGTCAACGCCATCTATCCCATACGTTCCGCGGGCATCCACATCGGCCTCAACTACTACTTCGATGTTATTAACCGGCACATCCAGATAGGCGGCCCATTTTGCATAGCCAATGCCGAGGCAGCTCCCCAGGGCACCACGCTGCAGCACGCTCGGACCGGGGCCGGCATCATTCCCGCCTTCGGTTTTGCCCACATCTGCCGTAAACTTCCAGTGCTTATGCTCCACTTCGCACGTTGTGCCATCATAAACCTTCACTTTGGTAGTGGTGGTGTACTGTCCTTTTTCGGGTTTGATTGTCAACAGTTTCTTTACCCGTTCGAATGATTCTTTAAGTGTTTCAACATCCGCCATAATATTCAGGTTGTTTATGTTTTCGTTGCCGAAATAAAGTGTGCCGGCATCGGAAATTCTACGCTGCCGTCATCCATGATAAACTCACTCAGGGTTGATGTTAACCGGTCAGCCGCCTCATCTATTTCTTGATCGTCAAGGGTGATCCCTGCCAGCGGGAACCACCCTTTAACATCTGCAAGCACCATTGTTCGGGCATCAGGGAATCGCACATTATTGTTATGGGTGATGATCTCCGCCGAATCAAGGCCGCTCTTCTTGCAGAGTGACTTCAACTCATCGGGATCGCCAAGCGAAAATGGAAACCGCAGAGCCTGAGCAACATCTTCCCCGGCAATATCAGCTAATATTTCCACCATCGCTTTATATCCCGGATTGTTTTCCAGCGAATCAAAAACAGCCACAACAAGTCTGCCACCGGATTTTAACACACGATTCATTTCCCGTAAAGCACGTGGTTTATCTTCAAAAAACATCAATCCAAACTGGCTGACAACAACGTCAAAAGAGTGATCATCCCATGGCAACTCTTCGGCCGCACCTTCACGCCAATCAATTCCGGGTGATAAATTTTCTGCCACAGCTAACATCCCGGGGTTCACGTCCAGCCCTGCAGCAAGCTCATTGTCACCTGTTCGTTCGGCAGCAACCCGGGTTAAAACACCTGTTCCACAGGCAACATCAAGTACCCTGTCTCCGGGTTTTATATTTGCCTGATCCGCTACCTGTTCTGCTCTTGCAACAAACAAGGCCGGGACCATTAATTCATGATAGTTCGACGCTGTTTTTTCCAGTGTTTGTAGACTTAATTTACTCATGACTTAAAAGAATGATTTTTTTAAAGATGAATGGTTATTCGGTTAAATTTGAAATCCTTCCACGACAGATAGTGTGTCAACCCGGATTAATCTAAATTTTCGCAGCAATACATACCGATTCCAGCTCTACCTTTTTATCGAACTCATCGAATGCCGGATCTTTTTTACGTTCAACTTTTGCAATTTTAAACCCGTTTGAGATTAAAATTTCTTTCCACATCGTAACCGTATAGAGGTTGAACCCATACTTTGTGAATGGAAGATCCAGCATAGAACGTCGTGTCCTCATCCCGGTATAGAATGTGCCCTCCGGCTTCAGTACTCGCTGTATCTCATTCAAATGTTCTTCCGGGTTTTCCCAAAAGTAGATCACCATGTTGCAGAATAACGTATTAAAAGAATTATCGTCAAAAGGGAGCTGGTTACTGTTCCCTGTATATAATTCGATCTGACCCGACTCCACATACCGCTTATTGTTTAATGTGGCCAGTTCCGTCATTTCGGGAGAATAATCGATCCCGGTAAGATTAAGATTATTGGCTTTTGACAGCAGCTCCCGGAAATGAGTACCGCTGCCAAAGCCGATTTCCAAAATTGAGTCTTCATCCTTGAACGTTATTGACTTCAATGTCAGATCATAGAGTGGTTTGTTTCCAATACCCATTTTTTCGGCTATTTGCGGGGCAAAATCGCCCGAGGGCTTTCGCAATTGGCCCGCAATAAATTTCAAGTCTTTCATCTGTTCTCCTTTATCTTATTTGCAGATCATTATTGCTCAGCAAGAAATCCCTGTGCCTCATTTATTCCGGGACGGTTTGTATCCCCGGTACTGGCCAACAGTCGCTGGTAGTACTGCTGGGCTGATCCATTATCACCGGCTTCTTTTGCTGCACGGGCAGCCCCAAGGAGCGTGTTATATCGTTCCGGCCAGATTGCATCTGAAGCCCTGTATGCCTCAAGGGCTTCTGCGGGACGATCAAGCTCCATTAATAAATCACCAAGGGCTTCGTTTGGCGGCAATAGCGCACCCGGAGTAACAGGATGTTTTTCGGTATTTCCTTCCAGCTCAACCGCTGACCGTAATGATTCTACAGCTTTTTCTGCATTACCGTCTGCTTTTGCAATCCACCCATCCAATATTCGCCGCTCAATTTCGATGTAGTTAGCCATACCCATCGCATCTTCTGCTTTGGCATGATCCCTGAGATCTTTGAGCCTTTGTTCGGCATCACGAGCTGCATCAACATTGCCGGTGTGAACGGCTCCCAGCCCTTTTGCGAGCCAGGTCATCCCCTCGGCCCACTGGGAAGCATCCCAGGGCAGGTATTCTGGTGACCGCGGCTCAAGGCCTGCTGCCTTCTCCCAATCACGCCGCTCAACGGCTAACCGTGCAGGAATCGCGGCAAAGTGGAACGCACTTACAAAAGTTTCCTGGTGTGGATCTTTACTCCATGCTTTATCCAGTAACGGGTCGATGTTATCATCCTCTCCACGCTGCAGATAGGCATACACCATGTAGTCTATTGCATGGATGTAGTGGTGGGAAACCGCCCCATTCACCGAATGATGAAGGGCTGCCTCGGCGGATGCACTGTTCCAGTCTATAACCTCCGGCCAGTCTCCCAGGCGCACATAAATATGGGATGGCATGTGCAGAGCGTGAGGGTTATCGGGGGCAATTTGCCCATACGCCTCCACCATATCGAGTGCGTTTTCAGCCCTACCATCCACATCCGTGGCATGAATACTGTAATGAATAGCTCCCGGATGAGTTGAAACTTCTTCATAGATCTCTCGCAGTATGGCCTCTGCCTCATCGTGATACGGATCTCTATTATCGGCACGCTGAGCAATAGTAAGGCGCGAAAGGCTGTATAAAGAGGCGACCTCTATATCATTCGGGTATTTCTCATACGCTCTCTCCAAACCGTCTGCCCATCGCTCAATCCGTGTCCAGAATCCGGCCGTTTCGGGCTCCTTAAAAAATGCAGCCGTAGATTCTATCAAATATTTTTCCCGCTCTGAATCGACAAGCTCCAGGGCCTTCTCTATATTCTTTTTCCCGTACCGAAGATCTTCGTCACTCGGGCGCGTTCCCCAAAGTGGCTGAAAAAGAGTTGTTGCAACTCCCCAGTATCCCATTGCACAATTTGGATCTTTTTCAATAACCTCTTCGAACCGATCACGAGCACTTACATAAATCATGTTATGCAACCTCGCCAGGGCGTCATCAAACGTTGCCTGAACGGCCTCATCACAAGCAACCTCAAAATTTACCTCTCCATGCTCTTGAGCATTTATCTCTTGTAGGGGTGAAAGAACAAATCCAATACAAACAGTTAAAAATAGAATAACCTTTATTAATCTCATTGCGACCTCTTTCTTCTCTGTTATGATTTTATTTTTAAAAGTTGCTTCATAAATACATTTATTTATGCACAGTTCAGTTGTTTACATGCATTTCTTTATTTATTTATAAATGTATTTCGGTTTGTGATTTAGTTTTAAAGCAACCATCTATTAAGTAAAGCCGAAAAACAAGAGACACATTATCACGTTTTCTTAAAAAACGTGATTAAAAAAGTGAACGAAGTATTGAGAGAATGGATAAATCTCAAATCACAACGCTTTTAAAAGCTCACGCTTCCGGCGATAATGAGGCAATGGAGCAATTGATGCCGCTTGTATATAGTGAGATGCGCAGAATGGCGCATGGCCGATTGGTTGGAGAGCGGCCCGACCACACCTACAGTGCAACTGCACTGGTACACGAAGCCTACCTTAAACTGGTGGATTTCGATCGTGTGGACTGGAAAAATCGAAACCACTTTTTTGGAATTGCCTCTCAGATTATGCGCAATATTCTCGTTGATTACGCCACGAAACAGAAAGCTCAAAAACGCGGGGGTGACAGAGACAGAATAACCCTCGGTGAAGAGCACATAAAAAAGGAGATAAATCTGGCAGATATCATCTCAATAGACCATGCGCTTACAAAATTAGTAGAGCTTGATGAACGTCAGGCCAGAGTGGTGGAGTGTCGATTTTTTGGAGGGTTAACTATCCAGGAAACCGCAGATACACTGGGCATATCCAAACCCACCGTAAGCAGAGATTGGAAGGTTGCCCGGGCATGGTTAAACCGGGAGCTTGGAGCAGAGGGCTGAGCGCATGTTGCATGGCGAAAGTTGATAAAAAAGTGTCAGGTTTTATGAGTTTTTGGTTCATATAAGTAGAACCTAACAAAAACTTATATGGATATTATTATGGCAAAGTTCAGATTTGAGGATTTAGAAATTTGGAAGCTGGCAATTGAAATAGCTGATAGTCTTTTTGATATAGCAGATCACCTTGAACGGAAAAGGCTTTACCGATTTGCCGATCAATTAAGAGGAGCAGGCATGAGTATGTCAAACAATATTGCTGAAGGTTCTGGCTCGAGATCAAATAAGGTTTTTATTCAGTACCTGGAATACGCAAGAAATTCAACATTTGAAAATGCTAATATACTGATATTAATGAACCGAAGAGGCTTGGTTTCTGCATCAGACAAAGAAGTGATCTCAGAGGAACTGGATAAACTCTGCAGAAAAATCACAAACTTCCAAAAATCATTAACACGCTAAGCGCATGGTGCATAGGGCATGGCGTAGGTTGATAAATAAGTGTAAGGTTTTATTACTTTTGGTTTATGTAGGTATACAGTCAAACAATAACTTGATAAACTCAGCAGGATAATCTTAACGCTTCAAATATTGTTAACAAGTTGAAAACTTAGCTTCAGGCGCGAATTACGCTATGCGCCTATCGCCATGCACTCTGCTATGAAAAAGTGGAATAAAATAAAACGGATTTTATCTAAAGCGCTTGAACTGGAGGGCGAGGAGAGAGATAAGTACGTCAAAAATACCTGCGGAGATGACAAGGAACTTCTTGATGAAGTCCTCTCACTAATTGCCGCTCACGAAATGACCGGCGCGCTCGACCAACCGTTGGATGCCGTACGAGTTTCAGCCATTGAGCAGGCCAAGAGAGAGCGGATGAGAGGAAAGCGTATTGGTAAGTTTAAAATCATTAAAGAGTTGGGGTACGGTGGAATGGGGAGCGTATATCTGGCCGAAAGGGCAGACGGAGAGTTTGATCAGCATGTAGCTCTGAAACTTATTCACAGCCCTTTTGCCACCGAGGCCGATGTCCGGCGTTTTAAAAGTGAACGGCAAATTCTCGCATCTCTCCAGCACGATCATATAGCCCGGCTGCTTGACGGTGGGGTTACCGATCAGGGCCAGCCCTATTACGTGATGGAATATGTAGACGGAAAACCGATTGATGAGTATTGTAATGACCACCGTTTAACGATAGATGAACGCCTGAATCTTTTCATAGATGTGTGCCGTGCCGTTCAGTATGCCCATCGGAAATTAGTCGTCCATCGGGATTTAAAACCATCTAACATCCTGGTAACCCATGATGGTAGTGTAAAACTTCTTGATTTCGGCATCGCCAAAGTGCTTGGCGAGCGCCAGTCAAACAGTGATGCACCCATAACCCGGCACGGCCTGCTACCACTAACTCCCTCTTATGCCAGCCCGGAACAGGTGTGTGGAGAAGATGTAACAACCTCTTCCGACATCTATCAGCTTGGCGTTGTTTTATACGAACTTCTCACGGGGAATCGTCCATATGGTATTTCCGGTCTATCTCCCGGCGAGATAGAACATATTATTTGTGAGGAACTCCCAACGCGCCCCAGCATTGCGGTAACCACAGGACAAGCTGATAAAGAAGAGCATGCAAAAAGGCCGACTCAGTCAGATCCGGTTCAGCTCAAGAAAAAGATCCGGGGAGACCTGGATACCGTTATTCTAAAGGCACTGCACAAGGAGCCGGACCGTCGATACGAATCTGCCGAACAACTGGGGACTGATATCAAACTCTATCTTTCAGATCGGCCTGTTTCCGCGCATCCCGATTCTCGCACCTATCGTGCCAAAAAATACATACGTCGCCATCAATGGGGCGTAAGTGCTACAATTGCCGTTTTTCTATCTCTCATTATCGGCATTGGTACTGCACTCTGGCAAGCCCGTGAAGCCGAATCCGCACTGGCTAAAACAGAAGAGGCATTAAACCGGGCAGAAGCTCTCCACGGATTTTTAACTGACCTTTTCCTTCCCGGGGCACTGGATCGGCCGGCCGATCAGCTGCCCGACACTGAAGAACTGCTTGAAATGGGAGCAGAAAAGGCCCTTATAGGAGATATTAGTGATCCCGCAGAACGGTTGGGAATGTTGGTTACCTTAGGCGGCATCTATATACAGAGAGGGTGGCCCGATGAGGCAAGGCCGCTTGTAGATGCAGCCATTGAATTGGGGTATGAACATAAAGGTGAATGGCCACAGGATCTCGCCCGTGCTCTATTCTATCGAGCCAGGCTTGCCAGCTGGGACGGTGAGCGTGATAAAAGTGAACAGCTTTATCTGGAAGCAGAAGATCTGTTGAACGATTTGGACCAGCACTGGGAGCTTTATGCCGAGGCAAAATCCGGGAGGGGATATTTAGAATATTACCGGGGCAATTATAACCGGGCTCTTGCCATTGCAGAACCACTGCATGATCAATTGGAACAACAAACTGAGCCGGATCAACACCTGAAAAACCGCATTTTAAATCTCCTTGCCATCACCTATGGATATTTGGGAGAGCTTGGAAAAGCCGATCAGTTTCAAAACAAGGTCATTAACAATTATAAAGAGCTTGATGGTGATGACAGCAGAACTTATGCGATCAGTCTAACCAACAGCATTAATATAAAATATAACCTGGGAGATTTTGAAAGTGCGGGCAAAAATGCACGAGAGGCTATCTCCATTTATGAAAAAATCTACGATAGTCCCACCAGCGTTTTAGGGGTAACATATGGGGGGCATTCTGTTTCAAAGCTTTTTGAAGGCCGGTTTAATGAGGCACTATCTACCGTCGAAACGGCAGGCAGACATTTTGCACATGTAAGAAATAAAGATTTTGAGGAGTGGGGAGTGCCGAAAATCTACAGGGGAATGATGCTGGCAAAAATGCAGCGCTGGAGCGAGGCGGAACCATACCTGGTTGAAAACCGGGAGTTTTTTAACGACGTACACCACTCCATGTTATTCACCACTCTGGATGGTCTTTTGGCCGAAACACTTTGCCGATCAGGACGGATTGAGGAGGGAATGGGTGTATTGTCAGGACTTAACGACAAGAATGATGGTTCACCTCCAGATAACCCGGTTTACGCAGCGCAAATCTATGAGGCCGCGGCACGATGCCATTTTGAAGAGGGCAACCCTGACAGGGCTCTTCAGGATATTGAAAAATCTATCAAGGCGATGGATTATCCCGGCCGCGCCATGGAGCGGGCAGAACGAAAGTTATTCCATGCCGAACTGCTTGCCGACAGCGGTCAGCATCTCCAAGCGCAAGAGGAGCTGGAAAAAGCTGAACAGCTCTTTCTGGATCTCGGTATGCCAGACCACCCGTTTATGGATCGGGCAAAGCACAGGAGCAGTCAGCTTATAACCCAGCAGGAATAGTCATCAACGATCTCAAGACGTAGAATGCCGTAGAATATATACCGGTTTTTGGGTTACGATGTTTGTGCCGCCAATCTCTTCCGCATTCTTGCCACCAATGCCTTCTGCCACACTTTTATAGCCGCCACAGCTTTTGTGGTTTCGAAATAGACGATGGGAATAAGAAACAGCGTAATTAGTGTTGATACGAGCAGCCCGCCGATTACTACCCTTGCGAGAGCCGCCTGAATTTCAGCGCCCACACCAATTCCCACGGCAAGTGGCACCATAGCCAAAATGGTTGTGAATGTTGTCATTAATATGGGGCGCAGGCGCAATTTAGATGCGGCTATTATAGACTCCAGAAGCCCGGTCGATTCATCACGGCGCCTCATCAAGTTTATGTAGTCGATTAAAACAATGGCGTTGTTTACAACAATTCCGAGCAGCATCAATACCCCCATCAAGCTCTGCATATTAATGGTAGTGCCGGTAATCATCAGCGTGGGCACCACACCAATCAGCGCAACGGGAACCGAAAGCATAACAATCAGCGGATCTAAAAATCGCTCAAACTGCGCTGCCATCACCATATAAACCAGCACAAGTGCAAAAATTATCGCCATGGTGAAGTCATTCTGTGCCTGCTGTAACTCTTCGTACTCACCTCCAAAGTAGACCGAATACCCTTCGGGAAACTCCATAGTAGAAAGCTCCGCCTCCATACTTGCCACGGCATCACCCAGCGTCACATCATCATCCAGGTTGGCATTCAGATACATCACACGCTGGCCATCCACCCGGTTTACCGATGTTGGTGCTCGCGAACGCTCCTGCTCAATCACCGTAGAAATTGGCACAATCTGATCATCCCCCGAACGAATGCTAATATTCCCAATATCGTCCATCTCAACGCGATCTTCGGGCCGCAGGCGAACCATAATCGGACGCTCTTCTCCATCAACCCGAAAAACCCCGGCCATGCTACCGGCAATATTGGTTTGGATGGTGCCTGCTACATCATCAACCCCAATTCCTAGTTCAGCAGTTTTATCCCGATCGATGGAAATATCTTGCTGTGGACGGCCTTCGGACTCCTCAATTTCTACATCGGTAACTCCGGGAAGTGGTTCCAGCCGGTTTCGCACACTCCGTGCCAGCTCTTGAGATGTTTCCAAATCGTACCCCCGAAGCTGAAAACCAACCTCTGCATCTTCATCGCCGCCTCCCGTGCGGAACACTCGCCGCATAATCCATAAACCACCGCGAGTGCTAACCCGCAGATCGGCACCGGGCAGTACATTTTGTAAACTCCCTCGTATATCGGCGGCAATTTCATCAGCTGAACGGTCCCGCTCATCCTGACCCACCAGGTTGATATCGATCCGGCCGTCACCGCCCCAGCCGCCTAAATCTTTGGTGTAATATTCTACTTCATCAGGATTTACAAGTTGGCTTACAATTTCATCGAGCTCTTCGAAATAGCTGTGGATCACGGCCATATTCAGCCCATCTTCCATTCTCATACTTACCCGAACTTCATCCGCTTCGGTTTCAGGCGCCAGCTCAAACGGAATGCTTGGAATCATGTAAATGGAGACTCCAAAAAGCACGGCAGTTAATCCCAATACCGCCCACTTACGCTGTACGGCACCTTTCAGCATATCTGTGTATTTGTTATCAACACGCGCAAAAAATCGATCTCCTTTGCTCTGCTCCTCTTCTTTTTCAGCCAGCGGCTTGATGGTCATAAATCGGCTGGAGAGCATCGGTACCAGCGTTAGCGCCACAAGCAGTGAGCAGAAGATAGAAAAGACCACCACAATTCCGAGTTCCTGGAACATGCTTCCGGTTGTGGTCTGCATAAATACGAGGGGGAGAAAAATAACAGAGGTGGTTAAAGTTGCGGCAACAATAGCGCCGGCCACCTCTTTCGTCCCTTTGTTTGCACTCTCTATTAATTCCTTTCCCTGCTCCCGTTTTCTAACAATGTTCTCGAGAACCACAATGGCGTTATCAACAATTAACCCGATACCTAGGGCTAACCCTCCAAAGCTCATCTGGTTTAGCGTAAGACCGCCGAAATAGAGCAGGCCAAATGTGGCGATAATTGAAATGGGAATAGAAACTCCCACAATTAAGGTGGTTGAGGTATTTCGCAGAAAGGAAAAAAGAACAATCACCGCCAAAATTCCGCCCCAGATGGCGGCGTTTTGAACCGTATTGATGGAGTCTTGAATAAACTGGCTCTGATCGGTAATTACCATCAGCTCCATATCACCCCGGATGTTATTAATTCGCTCCACCTCGGCTTTTATATCTTCGGCAACCGATACGGTATTTGCGCCGGACTGTTTTTGAACCGCTAACCGCAGCGTAGGAACGCCATCAATCTCAACATAACGGCCGATATCTTCGTAACCGTGCTGCACATCCGCAACATCCCCTACACGAATTGGGCGACCGTCTACATTCGTAATAACCGTCTGACTTATCTCCTCGATGGTCTGGAATTCGCCTTGGGTCCGTACATAAAAATCACTGTAGCCATCTTTAATATCCCCACCGGGAAGGGTAATATTATCGCGGTTCAGGGCGGCCATTACATCATTTGCCGTTATGTTTGATGAGAGAAGCCGCTCACGATTCAGGTCTACCTGGATTTCCCGGTCGATGCCTCCCCATACATCAATCGTACCCACACCGGGAATCTGTTCGAAAAACATGGAGACTTCCCGCTCCAGAATTTGGGTCAGCTCTGCGAGGTTTCGGTCCGATCGTACACCTAAAATTACAATGGGAAAATCATCCGGCCGAAATTGGCGAATTCGTGGTGCATCAGCCTCCACGGGCAGATCATCCCGCACCCGATCAAGGGCATCCCGTACGTTATTTGCTGCTGCATCGAGGTTGGTGCCTCTTGAAAACTCCAGGCTGATGCTGCTCGATCCCTCACTTGATGATGAGCTCATCTGCTCTACATTTGGAATGCCGGACAG
>SKWF01000247.1 GCA_007129085.1 Balneolaceae bacterium
AAACTTCGTATAGGGAGTGATTATACTGCAGAAGAAGCTGAATCGATGGCTCAAATTCTTACAAACGAGCTTAATATTCCGGCTGACGTTCATCAAACCGAAAACAACTCTGCCTTTGTATTTACAGAATTAGTGGGGGACTTTGAAACTATATTAGAGTGGCAAACAATATTGCAGGATTATGGCAAGACTGAAACGGTAACGTACCGAATTAAGAATAACTGATTTATTGGCCTTTACAGATATTGTATGGTTGCGACTTGCTTACCTGAATAGATGCCGGTGTTGGATGTGATATTGCTTCTGTTAAAGCCGGTAACCTGGAATGTAGCCGCTCCTTCACGGCTATCGGTTTGATGAAGCTCTGTATCTACGTTCATTCTGTATGAACCATTTTCCAGTTCAATCTCATTCTCAATTTCGCTTAGAATCTCTACACCCTCAGGTAGTGTAATGGAAAATCCCCCTACGGTAAATTCTCTATTCTCACCATTCTCATTTTGGAACTCTCTGTTTTGAATTTCAGATCCGCCCACCATAGCAATTGTACTTCCACTTACAACGGTAGCTCTCACTTCCATCACGGCGGTAGAGGTGTTCTGCTGAGCCATTACTTCCTGGCTTCCCACGGCGATCAGCGTCCCTAACAAGATATATTTAAGTGTATTTTTCATAGCCAACCTCCTCTATTGTTTGGTTGCTCGATTGGCTACAACCATAATATTAAAATTTTCTAATATTAGAAAGTTCTAATATTTGTATACGTGATATAACTTACCCATTATCGTCGGTTTGAGTGCCTGAGGCGAGGTTTTACAAATATTAGAATTTCAGCAAATAAAAAAGCCTTAGGCTTTTACCTAAGGCTTTTCACGGATAGCTATGTATGAATTTCTATTACAAGAGCATGGAAAGTGGATTTTCCAGCATCTGGCGAAGGGTGTTTAAGAATTTAGCAGCCTTCGCACCGTCCACCACTCTGTGGTCGCTGCTAAGAGTTACTTTCATTCGCTTTCCGGGAACCACTTCCCCGTTCTTCACAACCGGGACATCTCGAATAGCACCAACCGCTAAAATACAGGCGTTTGGCGGGTTGATGATGGCTGTGAATTCTTCAATTCCAAACATTCCCAGGTTACTGATGGTAAATGTGCTGCCTTCCATCTGTTCAGGCTGCAGCTTGCGATCCCTTGCAAGTTCCGCCAACTCCCGGGTTTCCGATGAAATCTGACGCAATGTCTTCTTATCGGTGTGATTAATGACGGGTGTCATCAAGCCCTCATCGATGGCTACGGCAACGGCAACATTTACATCTCCATGCTTACGGATAACATTATCCAGCCAGGAGCTGTTTACATCCGGGTGACGGCGAAGCGCCGCAGCGGATGCTTTCACAACAATATCATTAAAGCTGATCTTCACATCACTCACTTCGTTGAGCTTGGCACGAGCTTCCATCGCTGCTTCCATGTCGATATCAATCGTCTCATAGAAATGCGGATTGGTGAACTTGCTTTCAGAAAGTCTGCGAGCAATGGTTTTTCTCATCTGGGAAATTTTCACATCCTCAGATTCTGCCGTTTCAAACGATGCGGCAGCTACAGGTGATTTTGCAGGTTCATACTCCTCAATATCCTTTTTAACAACTCTGCCATCCGGGCCGGAACCTTCAACAGACGCTAAGTCTATGCCCTTCTCTTCGGCCATATTCCGGGCAAGTGGTGATGCCTTTATGCGGCCATCTTTATCACCACTACCTTTTGATGAAGCCTTCTTCCCTTTTCCGTTTAGATCTCCCAGAATCGGATCAAATGACTCCTTCTCTTCGGAATCTTCTTTTTTATCACTGTCATCTACTTCCTCAGGCTCTTTGGACTCCTCTTTTTGATCTGCAGAACCGGAGTCTCCATCCAGAAGATCACTAATATCCTCTCCTTCCTCACCAATTATAGCCATAATACCACCGAGGGGAACAGCGTCTCCCTCATCAACCATAATTTTAAGTACGGTTCCGGCATCAAACACTTCAACTTCCATGGTCGCCTTATCGGTTTCCACTTCCGCAATTACATCGCCGGATTCTACTTTATCCCCTTCTTTAACATTCCATTTGGCGATTACCCCTTCTTCCATGGTATCGCTCAACTTCGGCATTTCAATTTTTTCGGCCATAATAAATGCTATCTATTTCGGATTAATATCCTGTTGTTATTCAATGTCTAATCTTTAAAACTATCCGCCACTAAAACACAAAATCACAAAACGGTACTGTAATTCGTGTTAAAAAAATTAATAGAGTAAACTACAAAGCAAGTCGGTTGATTCCTTTTCCGATATTTATCGTATTGAAATTAATCAAGAAACCCAATCTTAACTTTGTAAGTCTCAAATGACTTAACAATTGAGCTTTCCAAACCGGATTTATTTTGTCAACTGCTTTTAGTTCTATCACTATTTTATTTTCTACAATCATATCAATAACCAAACCTTCATCAAAAGTTAGGTTATCATATTTAATAGGAATTGGAACCTGTCTTTCAACTTTCAATTCTCGTTTTTGCAACTCATACTGAAGACATCTTTCGTAAATTTTTTCTAGCAATCCCGGGCCTAAACTTTTATGTACCCTGTAAGCGGAATCTACAATTTCAGTCCCAACATCCTCAACTTCTTCAGGAATAGGCGTGACATTTTTTATGTCGGGTTTTATTTCCTTCATAATGTTCTTACCTATTCTAGTTAGTGTTTTAGTGCTTTTGTGGCCTTAAACCGTCCGCCACGAAAACACAAAATCACAAAAGTTCTTTTCACTTTTGCACTTTCACTTTTCACTTCCTGTATGTAACCGTATTAACAGCATCAATCACATTTTTCGCATCAGGCAGCCACAG
>SKWF01000317.1 GCA_007129085.1 Balneolaceae bacterium
ATCTTGAAATGCTACGGCAAAGGCACCCTCCTCAGCTTCAAGCATGGATTCAATCTCACCGGTTATATCATCGAACGTTTGGGGTTCGGATGTGCACGATATAGATGTTGACAGCAGAAATAGAAAAAGCAGAATTGAGTAAAAATGTGTTTTCATAATAGAGTTGATGCATTTGAGAGTTTCCTGAATATAAAAAAACCCCGCTTCGATAAAATTTCAAAGCGGGGTTTATAATGTAGATCTTTAAAAATTACAAATTATGGTTCTGGATAGTTAGGGTTTTGCTGCAGATTGTCAGAGGCCAAGAGTTCGTCTCTTGGTATAGGGAAGACTTTCCGAAAATCATCTCTGCCAAGTACATCTCCAACTCTATCAAACCGAACGAGATCAAAGAACCGGTGTCCTTCGAAGTTTAGTTCAACACGTCGCTCCTGTAAAAGGGCATCAATGTATTCTTCTTCCGTGGCGAAAGGGTCCAAATCTCCAAGTCCTGCACGGTTTCGAATTACGTTAAGGTCATCGGTACCTAAAGCAGGCACTGGAGTGGCTTCGCGATAAACAGCTGCTTCAGAACGGATTAGATACATTTCCCCAAGCCGTAAAATTCGAGCGTTATTTGCATTATCAGAATTAGCCCATTTTGCGGATCTGTCATTATCACCTATAAACAGTGAACCCCTTTCATCTCCATCCTCAAAAGCATCCAACAGTGAAGAGTCTGTTCGATACTCATTTCGCTGGAAGACAAACGTGTAGTAAGAACTTTGATCCTGATCATTAAATACTAAATCAAAAATAGACTCTGATGTTGTACTGGTGATATCTGCACCAAATAAATCATTAACGTCTTCAACAAGAGTATAGGGGCTTTCTTCAATAACGCGATCTGCATCATCAAATGCTGCAGCATAATCCTGTCTGTATAGGTTTACACGTGCCCGGAGAGCAAGTGTAGACCAATAACTTAGGCGTTCGTTATCGACGTAGCCATCACCCATTAGCTGAAGCGCTGCATCCAGATCATCCATGATTTGAGCATATGTATCTGCTACCGAACTTCTGTTTAAATCTGGAATTAGGTTGAAGTCATTATTTTCGATCGGCTCAAGTAACAGGGGCATCCCAAAATTTGAAGCCGTATCATAATGTTCTCCAAAGACTCTTAGCAGATCAAAGTAGGCCAGCGCTCTAATGGCATGCGCCTCACCAAGAACTTGGTCTCGGGTAGTAAATGCTTCATCCTCGATATCTGGAACGGCATCAATAAGCTGGTTGGCAATATTTACTACTCTATAAATATTAACCCAAGCATTTCCGATCCATAGATTACTTATTGGAATATTGCCGGAGTCAATTTCGAGCTGAGAGTCGAAAAAGCCTAACATTTGAGCATTATCTGCAACAAGATCATTGTTAAGAGTGTATTCGATTCCATAATAGGAATCAACCTGCATCCTTGAGTACGCTCCTAAAAGAACGGCTTGTGCAGAGGCTGCATCAACGAGAGCGGCTTCAGGATCCAATGATGTTTGTGGCTCTGTATCTAATACATCGCATGAGGTAATTGCGACGATCAATGCTGTAAGTAAAAGTATGATTGATAGTTTTTTCATGGTTCCTGTTTTTTAAAATTCCAAATTGATTCCGAAGGAGATTGTTCTCGACTGTGGGAGAGTACCAAAATCGGAACCTGCAAGAAGCGGGTTTCTGGCATTTTGATTTACCTCAGGATCCAGTCCAGTATAATTCGTAAACGTCAACAGGTTTTGCCCTTGCGTGTAAATTCGCATACTTCTCATGCCTAATCGTTGCGTAAAGTCAGGAGAGAAGTTGTAACCGAAAGTCAACGTTTTTAAACGAAGATAGGAACCATCTTCAAGCCATCTAGTAGAGTATTCTCTCCAGTTTTTATTGGTGAGAGACGCTCTCGGAATATCTGTAACATCGCCGGGTTCCATCCATCGATCATCAGCTAAACTGTGATTGTTGCCATCGGGAAGTGGGAACCCTGTCCCGATACGGCTCCAGCCAAGATTTTCGTAAGATGCACGGCTGTGATTAAAAATGTCATTACCATAGGTGAATTGAAATAATACATTAAGGTCGAAACCTCTGTATGTAAAGTTATTTCCAAAACCACCGTAAAAGTCAGGCTGGGCGTTTCCAACGATTCTGCGGTCACCGGAGTCAATTACTCCGTCTTCATTCTCGTCAATCCATAGCATATTTCCAGTTTCAGGATCAACCCCTTCGTGATCAATTAAATAGAACGTACCTATTGGCTGGCCTTCAGCAAGAATGTGGGAATCACTTAACACCTGGTTGTTTACTTCCAGTTCTTTAACTTCATTTCTGATAAAAGAAATATTAAAGCTTGAAGTCCATGAGAAATCTGATTCTGCGAAAATAACTCCGCGCACGTCGAATTCAAATCCTCTGTTCTCCACTCTGCCAATATTATCGGTAACACTTGAAAATCCGGAAATTCCGGGAATTAACCGATTGAGCAGAAGATCTTCTGTGTTTTTGACAAAGTAATCAGCGCTCATATTAATTCTGTCATCAAAAAGGCCAATGTCTATACCAACATCCAACTGCTTTGTGCTTTCCCACGTTAAATTCGCATTGCTAAGCTGAGTTGGAACTAGTGTAGGCGTTGCTCGGTAATCGGAAACTCCAAATAGACCTCTTGAGGCAAAATTCCCAATTCCATCCTGGTTTCCGGTAATCCCATAACTAATTCTTGGCTTAAGCTCAGAAAAGAGGGTTTGATTCTGCATAAAACTTTCATTTGTCATTCTCCAGGCAAATGAACCTGACGGAAAGAATCCATATCTAAAGTTTTCACCAAAACGAGAAGACCCATCTAAGCGACCTGTTAC
>SKWF01000215.1 GCA_007129085.1 Balneolaceae bacterium
CAACTTGGTACCGATGACCAAGGCCTTAGTCGTTTTGAAGTGGATTACAGCTTTAGTACGGTGAGCAGGTTTTTCAATCTGTTTGGAAGCGAATTGGAAGGAATCAGCTCCACCCTTACATATGAGCACGATGAAAACCGGTTTGCGGAAAGCCTGGAGCTCCAAACCACAGACATGGCTCCCGGAAAGTATGATCTCAGCTTTACGGTTACAGACCAGATAACCGGTAATTCAGTTGAAAGGAAAATCCGCATTGAAGTTATAGATAACTCGGAGTTTTACGTTACCGAAAATTAATTACGGCAACATCCCAATTCTTATTAAGCCGCTGCTTAAAATGCAGCGGCTTCTCTTTTTAAACTATTAGGGTAAATTTTCCATTTCTGTTATATTTATACTCCTTTTGAATCTCTCTAATTATTGAACGGATCTATTTATGGCAGGACATTCCAAATGGGCGAACATCAAGCACAAAAAGGCGAAAGAAGATGCCAAACGTGCCAAAGCGTTTACCAAACATATTCGTGAAATCACCGTAGCGGCACGCGAAGGCGGTGGTGATCCCGATGCCAACCCCAGGCTCTCCCTGGCGATCGAAAATGGCAAGAAGGTAAATCTGCCCAAGGATAATATTGAGCGCGCCATCAAAAAAGGAACCGGCGAGCTGGATGACGGCTCCGGCACCTACGAAGAGGTTACCTACGAAGGATACGGCCCCGGCGGAATTGCCTATTTTATCGAGGCTACCAGTAATAACGTAAACCGCACGGTGGGTGAAATTCGCCATATTTTCACCAAACATGGCGGCAACCTGGGAACCGACGGCTCTGTAGCCTATATGTTCGAGCAGAAAGGCTCCATCAAGGTAAAACCCGAAGATCAAGATGAAGAGGAGCTGATGCTGCTGGCGATTGATGCCGGGGCAGAAGATGTGGTAGTCGAAGATGATTTTATTGAAGTGATTACCGGTCGTGAAGATCTTTTTGATGTAAGCAAGGCGCTCGAAAATGAGGATGTGGAGATCGAATCAGCCGAACTGATCCGTATTCCCGCTACAGAAGTAAAGGCCGATCCCGATACAGCCCGCACCAACCTGAAGCTGATGGATCTTTTTGACGACAATGACGACGTCTCTAACATTTTTACAAATATGAAAATGGATGATGAAACGTTAGCACTTGCGGAAGAATAAATTCCCCGTACGTTTCAGGTAACTCTAAACCATTTTCCACAGCTCTTTATGAGAATCACCCTTTTAATTTTTATTGGACTGTTGCTAACGGCATCATCACTTAATGATGCACGGAAAGCGAATGATGCGTTTCGATCCGGTGATTTTGAGACAGCAGCCCAACTCTATCAAAACGCCATCAACCAAAACCCGGATGATGCACGCCTCCACTTTAACCTCGGGAGCGCACTATCAAAAATGGGCGAAACCGAACGGGCGATGGAAGCTTTTGAAAACTTTAAACAGCTGGCCGAAAATCCTGAAGAGCGGGCGATGGCCGATTACAATACCGGCACCATGCTTTCTGAAGCGGAAATGTATGATGAAGCGGTAAAATCTTTCCGGAATGCCCTGAAGCAGAATCCAAACGACGATGATGCCCGCCATAATTACGAAATGGCTATTCGAAAACAGCAGGAGCAGGAGGAACAGCAGCAAGAGCAAGAGCAGGATGATGAAGAAGGTGATGGAGATGACGAGCAGGAGCAAGATCAAGATCAACAGGGGGATGATGATCAGGAGCAGGATCAAGACCAAGATCCCAGCCAGGACCAAGGCGATGGCGATCAGGATGAACCCAGTGATGAACAGACCCAACCCGACCTGCAGAATTTAAGCCAGGAAGAGGCTGAAAGTATATTAAACGCTTTAGAACAGCTCGAACGCGAACTGCTGGAAGGCAGAGAAAAAGAGGCATCAGAAACTACATCGTCCAATGATAAAGACTGGTAATTTAACTACTGGTGCGGTCCGGTTTCTTTTCGGCCTGATGATCGTCGGGCTGGTTTCCGTCTCCTCACATGCACAGGATCTCACCCTGGAGGCCACCGTCTCCGAATCGAAAATTTTTACGGGTGAACAGTTTTCACTCAGTATCCAGGTGGAGAGCTCCCAGTCGCACAATATGGAGCTGCCAACACTTCCCGATATGGATGGCATACGAGTGCTTTCTTCCAACCCGGCTCGAAGTACCAGCATCTCTATGATTAACGGGGTAACAACGCGAACCACCACTTATACCTACACATTTATCGCCATGGATGCAGGCGACTACACCATTCCGCCTATCGACATAAGGGTGGATGGAGAAGTAAAACAGACCAATCCTATAGATATTGAGGTACTCGAAAAAAGCTCCCTCTCCGGTGATCACACCCAGCTGCCCGATATTTTTGTACAGGTAGAAGTTGATGATGAGCAGCCTGTAGTGGGTCAGCAGATGGTTGCCAGCGTGGTGCTCTATTTTAAGCAGGGCGTAGAGGTTACCTCCTATCAACCCTCCTTTGGTTGGAGAACAGATGGCTTCTGGAAAGAGGAGCTTGAAAATATTTCGCAGCCTCAAGCTGAATCAACCATCATGAATGGAGTGCGGTATCGCAGAGCTACCCTCCTGCGTTATGCACTGTTTCCCTCGCGAAGCGGTGAGTTTACGCTTGACGAATATGAGCTCCAGGCCGGCATCCGGTCTCAGCCCCGACGCGACGACCGTTTCGGAAGCTTTTTTGGAGGACCCGGGAGCAATCAGCGCAGGGTAACTCTATCATCAGACCCGGTAACAATCAACGTTCAACCCCTGCCCGGCCGTGAAGAGTCGATAGGAATAAATGCTGTGGGAGACCTTTCGGTTGAGCGCTCCGTAAACAGCAC
>SKWF01000170.1 GCA_007129085.1 Balneolaceae bacterium
AAGGTAAAAGAGGAGATTAAAGAGGCTATTTTTGACGGTGAAATTCCAAATGAGTACGATGCAGCGCTGGAGTATCTAATGAAAATCAAACATCGCTATGAAAAAGAGGGTGAATAATCGCGATCAATTTAAACAGGAGTAACTATGTGGATTGCAGAGTCTTTTGCCAAAATTAATCTTGGGCTTTACGTTCTTGAACGGCTGCCAACGGGATACCATCGAATCGAGACAGGAATTGCTTTTATTGAGTGGAGCGATCGGTTTGAGGTTGAACGATCTCCGAAATTTGCACTGTCGATATCTGATGATTCCATACCGGCAGACGAATCAAACCTGATTACCAAAGCGTACCGCGCATTTGAGCAGTATATAGGGTTGAAAAATCACTATTCGTTCAATGTGACGAAAAATATTCCCGCGGGCGCCGGTCTGGGTGGTGGAAGCAGCAATGCCGCGTTGACATTCCGCATGCTGAATAAAATGGAAGATGTGGGTTTGCCGAACGATGAAATTGTGGATCTGTGCCGCGATTTGGGGATGGATATTCCGCTGTTTGTGCACGGCAAACCGGGTATGGCCACAGATCTCGGTCAAAATATTGAGCCGCTTGATATTCAGCCCGACGCCTGGATTGTAACGGTATATCCCGGGTTTGAAAGCTCCACAAAGGAGGCATATCAAAATTGTATACCCAATAACGAGCCTGATTTTTCCATCAAAGGGGTTTTGGTGGAGGAGCCGATAGAAGAGTGGCAGGCATTACTGCAAAATGACCTGGAGCAGTCGGTAATTCCCCGGTACGAAATGATTGGAAATATAAAGGACCAACTGCTTGATTTTGGGGCTGAGTACGCCGCAATGAGCGGAAGCGGTTCCAGTGTTTTTGGCATTTTTGATCAGGATTTTGTTGCAATTAACGCCTACGAATCTTTTCATAAACTCGGAATTTCGGCAAATTTAACCCGCCCGGGATTTACGCCAGATTACGGAATTTATGTGAAGGAGTAGAAAAATCGCAGCGGGACATGAATATGAAATCAATTAATGGATGCAACTAAGTAGACGCATCTTAACACGATATTAATTTTTAAGGAGTATCTTTAAAAGATATTTACAACAAGTCTAACTTATATAAATATGGCTAAATCAAAATCGAGTACGGTACGAGGTGGAATGGATGTAGATTCATTCAGAGAAGATATCAAACAGCATCTTCGCTACACATTGGCGAAAGATAAATACTCCTCAACTGAGTGGGATAATTATCGAAGTGTAGTACTGTCTGTGATGGACCGTCTGCACGACCGCTGGATTGAAACCCAGCAGGGGTATTATAAAAATGACGAAAAGCGGGTGTATTATCTCTCTATGGAGTACCTGATTGGTCGCTTGCTCGATAACATGCTTGTAAACCTGGGTGTACAGGATGTGGCTGCCGAAGCGATGGAAGAAGCCGGGCTGGATTATGATAAAGTTCGCAGTGCCGAGTGGGATGCCGGACTTGGTAATGGCGGATTGGGAAGGCTTGCTGCCTGTTTTTTAGATTCCATGGCTACGCTGGGAATACCTGCTATCGGTTACGGAATTCGTTACGATTACGGAATTTTTTATCAGCAAATTGAGAATGGTTTTCAGCTGGAGAAGCCCGATTTATGGCTCCGGTATGGAAATCCATGGGATGTAGTTCGCCCAAAAATTCAGTACGATGTACCGTTTTATGGCCAGTCTAGAGCGTATAATGATGATAACGGGGATGTCCGTTTTTCCTGGGAAAATACGCATGATGTGCTGGCAATTGCCTACGACACGCCCATACCCGGATATAAAAATGAGATTGTAAATAACCTGAGGCTTTGGAAAGCATCCTCCTCCTCTTCTATTGATCTGAAAAGCTTTAACCAAGGTGAGTATATTGATGCGGTTCGAGATACACAGCTGAATGAAAATATTTCGCGTGTGCTCTATCCGAATGATAAAATGTTTGTTGGCCAGGAGCTGCGCCTGAAGCAGGAGTTTTTCCTCGTCATGGCGTCGATGAAGGATATTCTGCGACGGTTTAAGAAAACAAATGATGACTGGCGAAAACTGCCGGAAAAAGTAGCTATTCAGTGTAACGACACCCATCCCAACCTGGCGATTCCCGAACTGATGCGGGTACTGATTGATGAAGAGGGGCTGTCTTGGGAGCTGGCATGGGAGATCACGGAAAAGACAATGGCTTATACCAACCACACACTGCTGCCCGAGGCTCTCGAAAAATGGCCGGTGTCTCTGCTAAGACGACTGTTGCCGCGTCACCTGCAGATTATTTATGAAATTAATCGACGATTTTTAAAGGAAATCCAGCCTAAAGTTGGAGATGATCGTGGCAAAATCAGCCGAATGTCGATTGTTGGCGAGGGAGAAGACCCGGTAGTGCATATGGCATCGCTCGGTATTGTGGGATCGCACAAAGTAAATGGTGTTGCTGCGCTGCACAGTGATCTGATAAAGAAAACACTATTCCGGGATTTTTATGAAATCTACCCGGATAAATTTACCAACAAGACGAACGGAATTACTCCCCGCAGATGGCTGCGGCAGTGTAACCGCGAGCTGGCCGACCAAATTACCGATGAAATCGGTGAGGATTGGGTAACAAACCTGGATGAGCTGAAAAAGCTGGAAAAATTTGTGGATGACAAATCGTTCATGAAAAAGTTTGCCCAGACCAAGCAGAATAATAAGCGGCGAATGGCGGATTACATCGAAGAGAAACGTGGTGTGAAAATCAACACGAAGTCGATGTTTGATATCCAAATTAAGCGAATTCATGAGTATAAGCGTCAGTTGATGTTAACGCTGTACGCCATTACGCAGTACAA
>SKWF01000053.1 GCA_007129085.1 Balneolaceae bacterium
GCGGCATTGCGTGTGGAATTAGCATGGCCGCTCAATAATTTTGAGCCGGATCCCACATTTTGGATACGATTTAATCCTACGTTTTAATTAGATGATTTGCGAAAAATCGTATATTCACCAGCCAATTTTAACTGTATGATGATGTGATGGTCCCGTATTCAAAACGAGAGCTGCTTTTTCTTCTCGGAATTTTCCTGTTTTTCTTAATTCTAACGTTTGGTTCTCGATATCTAAGGCTTTACAACCCTTCGGCTATTCAATCGGATTTGCCAACCGCTCTCTACTTAGATGAACGAATCGGCCTACACGAGTTGGGAGAAAAACTTGATTCAATTGGGGTAGAGGTAGATCATGATGAATTGGAATGGGCAGGGCGTGTGCTGGGCTGGAGAAACTTTCGAATGGGGCGGTACGAAATTAACGACGGTATATCCTACGAAACATTTTTGTCTAATATGGCGCGGGGTATACAGGATCCGGGTAGAGTAACAGTACTGCCCGGGAATGATATTGAACGTCTTTCAAGTCATCTGGCACGACAGCTTCGGGCAGATTCCGCCGCTTTTGCAGAACAATTTAGCGACAGTTCTGATTTGGCGATGGAATTAGAGCTCACCGGGGAAGAGCTGCTCGCGCGGATGCTGCCCAATACTTATCAGATGTACTGGACCTCTTCTCCAAGAGCGGTAATTAATCGCATTCACAACGAGTTTCAGTCGATGATTAATAACAGGTATCACGGACTGCTATCCGAAAGTCAGTTTTCGCTCGATGAAGTTATTATTCTAGCTTCCATTGTTGATTGGGAAGCGAGGTTAAACGATGAGAAACCGAGGATCAGCGGTTTGTACATCAACAGATTGAACAGAAATATGAGGCTGCAGGCAGACCCAACAGTGCTCTATGCATTGGGTGAACGCCGCCGTTTACTCTACGAAGATTATCGATTTGAGCACCCATACAACACCTACATGATTAATGGATTGCCACCGGGCCCAATAACAAACCCGGATGAATCATCCATCCGTGCTGTGTTGGATCCCGAAGAGCATGATTATCTGTTTATGGTAGCGACGCCGGAAGGAAGCCATGTTTTCAGCCGAACATACGAGGAGCATCGGCAGGCCAGTGCGGAATGGCAGCAGTGGATACAGGAGCAATATCGTATCAAAAGGGAACGAGAGCGTGAAGAGGCCCGACAGTCCGGTGAATCGTAATTTTTTCCGGATTAGAGTAGGGCCTGAACTAATTTAATCCGTCACCGAACTTTTCTCTGGCTGATTGACTCAACGGTCGGATAAAGACGTGTTGATTAACCCGTTTTCCATCAAAATTAATTCGTAACCCAAGCCCGTCATAATCTCTGCCCTGCCGGAGTACTTGCTGTAAATATCGTGGATTACCGGCAGTTTCGAGACTTCTAAACAGGTACCCTGCAACATCAAAACCGATTTTGGCAAACTGATCGGGTTCAAGGCCAAACCTTACAACAAAATCCTCTTCGACAAATTGGGCCTCTGTAGTATCAGCGGTAGCACCGAAAGCTTGTGAATAATAGATATCTACGTTGCGATCTACCCAACCGGTTAAATTTGCAGATTCCCACTCTTCTGAACCGAGTACAACCATATCGGTATTCATCACTTCAAGATCTGTCATCAAGAGGTTGATGAGCGTATTCGCCGGGCGCCCGGTAAAAGGGGCATAAATACCCTGAGAGGGGGTGTAATTGAGTGAGTCGATTTCTGCCTGATCTGTAGTAAAAAACTTAGTGAATTCGCTGAGATCGAAACCCATAGAGGCAAAATCCTCCTCAATATAGTATGAAATATGAGCACCCAGCCGTTCAGCTTCGTGACGGAATCCATGTGCCGAAGAGGTTCCAAGGGCATCGGTTTGAGTGATTACTGCAAGTGTATCGAGTCCAAGTTCCTGTACGGCATGGCGGGCCATTTGCCGACCATGAACTTCGAAAGTTGGGTTTAACTGAAAGGTGTAGTTATAACCCAAGTTGATATCATCAGAGTTGGCGAGTGGTGCCAGCATGGGTACTTGATACTCTTCAGCGAGTTCTGCCATTCGTACGGCCGGATCAGAAAAAAGAGGGCCTATAACAGCATCTACGTGGTTCGACCACACCAATTCCGTGAATGCAGCTGCAGTTGAATCGGCGTCTTCAGAGGAAGGTTTGAAGTGTAAACGAACTTTTTTATTGGGATTTCGACTATTAAACTCCTCTGCTGCGAGGGTTATTCCGAAATAGAGATTTCGTGGGATGGTAAATTCTGATGCTCGTTCATCAAATGTTGGAAGAATCACACCAATATTGTAAACCATTCCCTGGGGAGGTGTGGGATATTGCGAAATAATCTGCTGCATTCCTTCTTGGTCAAGAAGCTCACGTCGCAGCTGTTCTCGGTAGGTTGAATCTCTTTCTGTTTTCGCAATTTCATTTACGAGAACGCGATATGTTTCTTCATCAACCCGATCTTTCGCACTTTGAACGAGCTCTATTCCAACCTGTTGATACTCTGACTGTTGAACAGCCCGAAAGCGTTGCTCGAGAGTTAAGTACTGCTGAAGTTGCCTTTTAAATCTGTTTGCATCAACCTGAATTCCCGTTCTACTTTCATCAGTAATTAGTTCATGCAGTTGATCCAAACTTTTTGCAAAGCTTTTCATGCCAAAATAGGAGAGGGCGAGAGTGTATTTTGCTTCCTGTCGGATATTTCTATCGGAACTTGATGCCGCCTCTTTTAAATAATCATTTGCCGTAAAGTAGTTCGCAAGGGCAAAATAGCTTTTACCTGCAAAAAGTATAGCTTTCTCTTCATCGATCTTTTTAAAGATCTCCAGGGCCTCCTCGTACTGTTCACTTTCGTAGAGTTCGAGAGCGGTTTCAAAATCCGGACTCTCGGTTTCTTGCTGTGCTATTGCCAATGTGGCGGTGAATGTAATCAGGGCAGAGAATAATATTAATCGCTTCATCATTATTGTAAACTATTTATTTCAAATACGTTAATGGAAAAACGCATATTTAGTTCCCTTGTTTTTATTCCCACTCGATAGTTGCGGGTGGCTTAGAGCTGATATCGTAAACCACACGATTTATACCACGAACCTCATTGATTATTCGGTTGCTCACTTCGGCGAGGAAATCGTAGGGAAGGTGGGCCCAGTCTGCAGTCATTCCATCACGGCTTGTAACGGCGCGTAGGGCGATAGTAAATTCGTATGTGCGTTCATCACCCATAACCCCCACAGATTGTACCGGCAGCAGAACGGCAAGCGCCTGCCATACCTCATCATACAGCCCGTGATCGCGAAGAGACTGGATGAATATATGATCCGCCTCTTTTAAAAGCTCAAGACGTTCCGGATAGATGTCACCGATAATACGTATGCCAAGTCCCGGTCCGGGGAACGGGTGTCGGCCAATAAATGATTCGGGAATGCCGAGCTCACGGCCTACATTTCGAACTTCATCTTTAAAAAGCTCACGTACCGGCTCGAGCAGATCGAGATTCATTTTTTCCGGTAAACCACCTACGTTGTGGTGTGATTTGATGGTAGCTGAGGGCCCTTTAAATGAAACGCTCTCAATTACATCGGGATAGAGTGTTCCTTGAGCCAAAAATTTAAAATCGTTCTCTTCAGAGATGGCGTCATCAAAAACGTCGATAAACGTATTTCCAATGATTTTACGCTTCTCTTCAGGATCTGAAACTCCTTTGAGGTTGTTTATAAATAGGGTGGATGCATCAACACCTTTTACGGGCAGCGAAAGATGCTCGCGATACGTTGATAGAACATTCTCAAACTCATTTTTTCGAAGGAGTCCGTTATCTACAAAAATGCACTGTAATTGATCGCCTATTGCTTTATGGATAAGTGTAGCTACCACGGTGGAATCTACTCCGCCCGAAAGACCGCAGAGAACTCTGCTCTCGCCGACTTTTTCTCGTATCGCCTCTATTTCTGTTTCAATAAACGAAGCGGCTGTCCATGTTGCTTTACACCCACAAATGTCGATCACAAAATTTTTGATGATCTGCTTGCCCTCATCTGTATGAACTACTTCGGGGTGGAATTGGACACCATAATGCTCTTTTTCAACATGCTTAACGGCTGCAACGGGAGCATTTTCGGTGTGAGCAATTACTTTGTATGATTCCGGCAGATCATGAATATGATCTCCATGGCTCATCCAAACTGTCGTCTCTTTCTTTAAATTTTTGAGCAGCGTACTGTTGTCATCAACCAGAAGATTGGCACGGCCAAATTCCCGTTTTTCCGCTTTCTCTACGCTACCCGGTTTGATGGCGTGTGCAAGAGACTGGAGGCCATAACAAATTCCCAACACAGGCACGCCCAGATCGAGATATGTTGTGTTCAGAGCCGGTGCATCATTATCGTAAACGCTATTGGGACCGCCGGAGAGAATGACTCCATTGGGTGGATTCTCGGAAAAGGTTTCGGGATCTACGTTAAAGGGGTGAATTTCGCAGTACACATTGTTTTCGCGAACTCTGCGTGCAATAAGTTGAGTGTACTGAGATCCAAAGTCGAGGATGAGAATCCACTCATCATTTGGGTTCATCATGTAAAAAAAGTGTTGATAGGGTTAGCCGACAATTTCTTCGTACTTATCGGCGGTAAGAAGTGATTCGAGCTCAGATTTATCAGATACGGTAAACTTAACCATCCATCCGTCGCCGTAGGGATCGTTATTTACCAGCTCAGGATCGTCTTCCAGCTCTTCGTTAATTTCTGCGATTTCACCGCTGAGAGGTGCATACAGTTCTGATACTGTTTTCACCGCTTCAACAGTGCCAAATACATCATCTTTATCGAACTCTTCACCTTCCGGCTCCAACTCAACAAATACAATATCGCCAAGTTCGCCCTGGGCAAAATCTGTAATTCCAATTGTTACGGTTCCGTCTCCGTTGTCCCTTACCCATTCATGTTCCGGGGTATACTTTAAATCTTTGGGGATATTCATAGATGTCGGTTTTTATTCTGATTTGAACTTAAATGTGTTTTCCAGGTATTTGGTGTCAAACTCACCGGTTTGAAATCCTTCATCATCCATTAACTGCAGGTGATAAGGGATGGTGGTTTTTACACCTTCAACAATAAACTCTTCCAGCGCACGGCGCATTCGTTTTATTGCTTCTTCGCGGGTGGGAGCACTTACGATCAGTTTTCCAATCATGGAATCGTAATGTGGAGGGATAACGTAGCCGGAATAGGCGTGGGTATCCATTCGTGTACTGTGTCCACCGGGTATGTTGAATACAGATAATTTTCCGGGTGAGGGCCTGAAATTAAACTTCGGATCTTCGGCGTTAATCCGGCACTCAATAGCGTGACCACGAATTTTAAGTGGTTTTTTCTCAATTTTTTCGCCGTAAGCCACACGGATCTGTTCTTTAACAAGATCCACATAGGTAATTTCTTCCGTTACGGGATGCTCTACCTGAATACGGGTATTCATCTCCATAAAGTAGAAGTTGTGATCTTTATCAACCAGAAACTCAATGGTTCCCGCACCTTCATAGTTGATCGCCTCGCCGGCTCTGACAGCCGCTGTTCCCATTCTTTCCCGAAGCTCCGGGGTCATGATGGGAGAGGGGGCTTCCTCGAGTAGTTTTTGATGGCGGCGCTGCAGGGAGCATTCACGCTCACCAAGGTGGATTACATTGCCGTGTTGATCACCCAAAATCTGAATCTCGATATGGCGTGGTTTTTGAACAAACTTTTCAATGTAAACTTCAGGATTGCCAAATACCGTTTCTGCCTCATTTCGACAAGTGTTGAATGAATTTTCAAACTTCTCTTCACTTTCAACCACCCTCATTCCGCGTCCACCACCACCGGCGCTGGCTTTAATAATGAGCGGGTATCCGGTCTCATCGGCTACTTTTTTGGCATCTTCATAGTTGTCAACAACGCCATCAGAGCCGGGAACAACCGGCACCTTATTGGCAATCATTGTTGCTTTTGCCGTTGCCTTATCACCCATTCCTTGAATCATCTCGGGTGATGGACCGATAAACTTAATATTGTGTTCACCGCAAATTCGGCTGAATTCTGCATTTTCCGACAGAAAACCATAACCGGGATGTATCGCTTCGGCGTTGGTGATTTCTGCAGCAGCTAAAATAGATTGTACTTTCAGATAGCTCTCTTTACCGGCAGGAGGGCCAATACAGACAGCTTCATCAGCAAATTTAACATGCAGGCTATCTTGGTCGGCAGTGGAATAAACTGCAACTGTTTTAATTCCCATCTCTTTACAGGTGCGGATAATACGCAGAGCAATTTCGCCTCTGTTGGCAATCAGAATTTTTTTAAACATCTATACCCTATTTTTTGATAATGAAAAGAGGCTGATCGAACTCAACAGGTTGACCATCATCAACCAGTATTTTTTGAATGGTGCCGGAGAATTCAGCTTCAATTTCGTTCATAATCTTCATCGCTTCAACGATGCAGAGTGTGTCGCCTTCTTTAATGCTATCTCCAACCTTAACAAATGCATCAGAATCGGGGGAGGGAGCTTCGTAAAATGTACCTACAATCGGTGATTTTACAACATCACCATCAGGCTGTGCATCTCCGCCGGATTCGCCGTCACTCTGAGGAGCGGGTGCCGGAGCAGCTTGCGGTTGTGGTGCAGGAGCCTGCTGCTGTGGAGGCATTTGGTAGTGAACCTGTTGTGGAGATTCACTTTCTGACTGTTTTTTTACTTTTAATTTAAAATCTCCCTCTTCAATAGATACTTCATTTACGTCGCTGTCGGAGATTAGATCTAACAGGTTTTTTACGAGTTTTAAATCCATGTTGTTTATTATTTTGTTTTGGCTCTTTCTAAATATTCGCCGGTTCGGGTATCTACTTTAACTTTTTCACCTTGGTCGATAAAAAGGGGTACTTGAATAACTGCACCACCGGAAACGGTTGCTGGTTTGCTGCCACCCTGGGCAGTATCTCCCTTCAATCCGGGGTCGGTTTTTACAACTTCTGTTTCAATTTGTGCAGGAGGTTCAGCAAATAAAATGTTTTCGTTCTCTACATCAATGGTAAGCGTACATATTTGTCCATCTGATATAAAGTCCGGTTTTTGAACTTTCGAAATTTCCAGCGGTGTCTGTTCGTAGGTTTCCTGGTTCATAAAGTAAAAAAGGTCTCCATCAGCATATAAAAACTGGTATGGCTGGCTCTCTATTCGAACCGCTTCAACCTTTTCACCGGATCGAAAAGTTTTATCAATATTCTTTTCGTTAACAAGTCCGCGTAGTTTTGTGCGGACAAAAGCAGGCCCTTTACCGGGCTTAACGTGTTGAAACTCCACAATTTCATAAATTTCACCATCAAGTATAATGGTGAGTCCGTTGTGGAAATCGGATGTGTTTACTTTAGACATATGTTTTATTAAATCAGAATTTGGTCAAAAATACAGCGGGAACTCTTCTATAACAAATACCGAATAGCTGTATGACTGAAAATTTTAGGGTCTTTCTATAAAAAAAGTGAACCGGGTTAGAGGCTCACTTTTTTAAAAGTTCTTTATCTGATGACATCATAAATGGTTGTTGCCAATATAAGTGCAATTAATATCGGGCAGATAAATTTGATGAATATTTTCCATACCGGCCAGAACCAGTGAGAACCGATATTTTCAAAGCCATTTTGCAGCTCCATTTTTGCACTTTCTGTTTTCCATACATAGGCGAGAAACAGGGAAATGATAAGTCCACCAAGCGGCAGGCCAATCACGCTGAAAATGAAATCAATATGATCAATCAAACCAGTATCAAACGCAATAAACAGAGATATAATGGTGATGAACGCCCCAATGCCGATTGCAGCTTTTTTACGGCTTACGCCATGCTCATCAATCACGTAGGAGGTAGGTACCTCAAGTAGTGAGATAGACGATGTTAGTGCGGCAATGCTGAGGAGGAAAAAGAAACTGGCCCCAAATATCAGCCCCATCAATCCACCCATTTCGTGGAAAAGTTCGGGCAGTACCTGGAAGATTAGTGCGGGACCTGCAAGCAGACTTCCGGCATCATCAAAAATTGCCACTCCTTGCGCCTGTGCCATGTATACGGTTGGCATAATTAGCATACCGGCGAGAAAGGCAATCCCCACATCAAACCCGGTAACGTAAGCGGCGGCTGATGGAATATTTTCCCGCTTACTCAAATAGGAACCATAGGTAATCAAGGCGCCCATACCGAGGGAGAGAGAGAAAAATGCCTGCCCCATAGCGGCCAAAATCAGATCCATATCAATTACGGAGAAATCGGGAACAAGATACTCCCGGAAACCGGCACCTGCACCCGGCTGGAACATCACATATCCAATCAAAATCAGAATAATGACAACCAGCATCGGCATTAAATATCGTACGGCGCGTTCAATACCTTGACTGACTCCACCGAGAATAATCGATACGGTAAGCCCCATAAAGAGAATGGCCAGCCCGGCATTTAACCAGCCGTTATCTGTATTTGCCACCCAGGCAGACCAGTCCGTCATCCCGAAAAAGTAGAAAACCTGCTCAAAAAAGTAACTGATCGTCCATCCGGCGATAATTACATAAAATGATAGAATAGCAACTCCGCAAAGCACACACCAAAAGCCGGCGAGGGTAAATAGTTTGTTGTTGGATAGAGCTTTAAATGCTCCCACCGGATTCTTTTGAGTTCTTCGGCCAATACTAAGTTCTGCAACCATTACCGGGAACCCGATAATAAATACCAGCAAAACATAGATGAAAAGAAAAGCTGCGCCACCATTTTCGGCCATCACGGTAGGGAATCTCCAAATATTCCCAAGTCCAACGGCCGATCCGGCTGCGGCTAAAATAAAGCCAATTTTTGTGTTCCAGGTTCCTCGGTTGTTAGTAGGTGTAGTAGCCAATGGTATAAAAATTTAGGTTAGTGGAACAGTTATGGTATACGTTAAAGCCGTATTTTGCGAAATAACATACCGCTTTTAGCGGGAACTTCTACATTACCGCCTAAGATATCAATTGCTTGGGAGGATGCAATCTCTTTATTGACAAGTAATTCCCATGAACCTTCGGGCAGATGAACGGTGGAACTATCAGCCGGATTTCCATTTAAAATTATATAGTAATCATACATATCGTCAGAGGATTTCCCCTCAATATGAAATGAGAGCAATAAGGGATTGTCGAAATGATCGAAATTGACATCCTGTGGTTCAGCTTTTCGTAAAGCGTCAGACTGCATACGGATATTAATAAGTCCCCTGTAATATTCAAAAAGAGCTTTGTTCTCTTTAATATCCCCGAAGTTGATCCAGTTGGTTTCGTTATCTTTTTGATAACTATTATGATCAATTTTGCCGATATCAGAATCGTCTGCATCGGTATCAGCAATAATTTTTGTGCGTGCAAACTCCTGTCCGGCGTGTATCATTGTGGTTCCCTGGGCCACAAATAGAGTTAGAGCAGCCAGTTTAGCCAGCTCCATCTCATGATCACTTAGCGCGAGCAGAGATTCACGGTGTTGAATTTTACGGTCAGACAATTCGGGGTTGAGCCCAATGCGTATAAAATCACCAAGGGTGTAGCCATCATGGCTCTCCAGGTAGTTTACGCTGTGCTGCGAGGTTTGATAAAGCCCGCCTTCATCTCCGTGCAGTGTTCCTTTCAAAATATTTTCGAGCCGACCCCGGCCGGTTTCGTGCTGCCATTCCGAAAAAATAAATCCCCTGTCGTGCAGCGGGTCCGACCCTTTTATGGAGTTTCGAATTTTGTCATTCCACGAAGCCCAGTCGTACTTGGAAAATTCTGCCGGCGAATAATAGCCACCCCAGGGTTCAGCAATCAACACAATCCGCGGATCGATATCGTGCATCTCTTTTCGGATGGCGTTCCAGCTGCCTTGATTTAAGAGTGCGGCCAAATCAAACCGAAATCCATCGATATGATACTCCTCCACCCAGTATTTCAGGGAATCCAGAATCAATTTTTGTGCTTGGGGTGATTCTGACGCAAACTCATTTCCTGTGCCGCTGCGATTCAGCAGTTCCCCTTTATCATTCTGCCTCAGGTATGTGTGTGGACAAAGGTGCGTACACGGGTTCAAATCAAATAGGGAGGTGTGGTTGTATACCACATCCATCAAAACGGTAATTCCGGCTTGATGAAGCTCCTTAACCAGGTTCTTAAATTCGTGAACCGATGCGGTGGTAATTCCCGATATTTTTTCGGTTTGATCGGAGGCAAAGGAGTTTTCCGGTGCCATAAAAAAGGAGGTCATGTACCCCCAGTAATTTGCAGAGTAGGGGTTCCAGGTGTTAAAAAAGCCCTCGTCCGTTGTTTCTCCGTAGGGAGGCTCAACCGGGGGAAATTTCTGCAAGGGTAGAAATTCTACGCAATTCACGCCCAACTTTTTCAAGTGAGCTATTCCGCCTTGCTGGTTTAAGTCCGCAAACTTATTGTAAAATCCTTCTCCGGAGGCTCCACTCGAGGGATGGGCGGTAAGATCTTTCAGGTGGGTTTCGTAAATCACCAGGTCACGCAGGTCGTCCGGGTATTGGTGCTCGTCGTCGCCCCAGTCAAAATCATCTTCGAAAATGAGGGTTTTGGCATCTTGCCGATACGTATTCCTGACGGTAACGTGTTTGCTGTATGGGTCGGCAAAGAGTTCATCACGGTAGGGATTTCGTTCGTCCAGCTTTTCGGAGTGATCAACCCGGTACCCGTACCATTTTCCATTTAAATTTCCATGAATGGTAAGATGCCAAAATCCTTCGGCATCTTTCTTCATGTTGTGGGAGACTCCGGTCTTTTGCTCAAAATCGTCGAAGATTTCGCAATGTA
>SKWF01000005.1 GCA_007129085.1 Balneolaceae bacterium
CTTCGCTTTCCGACAAACTTGATGATGTGTTAAAACAGTTCATCAAAGCACCGCGCGATGTGGCTCTGTTATTTGAGTATTGGATAGATGATCGCCCAGATAAGGGTAGTGAAAGAGCCGCAAAAGTAATTCAAACCATCGATAAACAGTTGCTTGAATCACTCAGCGAAGAACTACCCGAGAGAGAGTTTATGATGATTCGAGATAAGCTAAACTCTCTGCCGGCCATAAAAAATGAGGAACGAGAAGAAGTTGCTGATAACTTTCTGCGAATTTTTAATACCCGAATCGGCAGCAACGACCGCAAAACAAAGTATGGGCAGCTAAACCTATTTAGATATCTCGGCCATATGACCGATCAACAGGTTGAAATGCTAATAGAGCAGGTTCCGCCACAATATGCAGCTGTAACGCTCGATTACATGGAACCTGAAAGAGCAGCAAATATTTTGGAAAATATGACGTCAGAACGGGCGGCGGAAGTGATGCTTCAGATCGTAAATGTACCTTCCCTCAATTATAAAGAGTACAACAAAATCTCATCCAAACTATTTAGCAAAGCGATGCATCTGCTGAAAGTAGAGAAACAGAAACGACAGGGGCTCGACC
The DNA here is from genome assembly GCA_007129085.1 of Balneolaceae bacterium. GTDB lineage: Bacteria > Bacteroidota > Rhodothermia > Balneolales > Balneolaceae > SW132. Next base: position 610 of record SKWF01000005.1, read on the forward strand.
ACATGCTACCAATTCTTCAAGAATTACCACTTAAGGATCAGCAGCGATTTATCGATCAAATGGATCTGATGGGTTCATCAGTAGGCCGAACTGTTAAATCAAAAGTCATCATGCCTGAACAGATTCCGCAGCTCCATGACCGGGTTATAAAATCTGCCGTAGATCGCCTCGATACACAAACATTGGTCCACGCTTTATACGATTTCGACGACATGATTATGGAGAAAGTTTTAAAGTTTAGGCCCAACAGAGAACAAAGACTGATTCGCAGAGAGCTATCAAGAAATGAATATTTGGACAGCAAACGAGTAAAAAGAGCACAGCTTCAGTTGATGGATTTCATTCGCCGGTCAGCGGATGAATTGCAATCATAAAACCAATAGGGATTTCGAGACATTCAGGCTTTATACAACATATCAGCGATAGGATTCCTTACAGCCATTCTGCTTCTTTTGGGAGGATGCGGATCATCTGATGAACTTGTAGAGACGACCGAGGATCAACCCGAACCCGATGTTGAAGTAGTTGATGAACCTGTAAGTGAGGAGGAGGACAGCGATCATGCTGATGATCCTGAACCGATCGAACCGGAAGCGGAATCGGAGCCTGAAATTGATGAGGAACCGGAAAATGAACTTCGCCGGGAGTTCGCCCGTCAGGCTAATAATGTAACTCAACTATATATCACCGCACAGCAGCTTTTTTACAACGGTAATTTTGATCAGGCGCTGGTTATGATTCGTCAGGCCAATGAAATTCGCGATAACCCCGATGTAAAAGCCCTGAAAGGAAGTATCTACTTAGCCCTTGGATCACGCGAGAAGTTCGAGGAAAATTGGAGTAAAGCATTTGAAATGGATGATGAAGTGCCGATTCCCAACATCCCGTTCGTACAGCGGGAATTGCAGAATATCGGCTTAATTGATTAACCGTAACTGCGTATGTTTACAGCTCAACCCCGTATGCGAATTTCGCTCCCAACAATCATAAGTTTTATCCTGTCCGTACTGATACTCTCATGGGGAGCCCTCGTTGTGGTTGGATATATTGACCTGCAATTTATACCCGAAGAGTACGAATTTCTAAACATTCCAAGCCTGGCGATCGTCTTTGGCGGGGTTCTCTCCAGCGTTTTTATTAGTACACCATTCAGGGATGTGTTGAAATCTATGCGAAACTCCATCAGGTTATTCTCCCAAACAGAGATCACCGAAGAAACACTGCAAGAAGATATTGACAGAGTATTAGATTGGCAGCGAATGATCAGCACCGATAAATTGCGATCGACAGTAAAGCTGAGTAATGAATATGAAGGAACCTTCGAGGGATTTCTATTCTCCATTCTTGATACCAACTACCCGACTGAAACACTTCGCGAAATTGGTGAAAGTAATATCAATGAAAGCTTTGCGCGCAAAAATCGAATCAATAGCATCATCTCGTATATGGGCCGCATCGCACCGGTGTTTGGTATGCTTGGTACGCTTTTCGGGTTGATTGTAATCCTCACCGGATTTGAGGATGCGGAATATCTTCTTACGGGTCTCGCCGCTGCACTGATGACAACATTTTACGGTATCATTCTTGGAAGCTTTATTTTTCAGCCGGTATCGCGCAAACTGGATAACAGTGCATCCCTTGAGCATTTTCGGAAAAAGCTTATTCTTGAAGGAATCATTCTGATTGAAGAAGGACATACAGCTCTGCAGATTTATGACAGACTTACCGCCCATGTGCAAAGCACAGAAACGGAAATTCTCAGCAATCACTAATTTATTTGTGACCTCCAATATCCATGCAGAGTGATCCTCAAAATTCAAAACACTCCTTCTTCCCTTCTGTCAAAAAGGAAGAGAATGAAGAATACCGATGGCAAGTCAGCTATCTGGATATTGTCACCCTTCTGCTCGCTTTTCTGATTATTATCCTCGCAATAACACAAACAGATCTACTTTCTACCGTTACCGACCGTTTTGAATCGGATGGGGACACAGAGTTAATCATGACCCCGATTGGGGAGATCAAAGAAAACCTTGAAGATCAGCTTGAGCAAGAAATTCAAGAAGAACGCCTTTCCATAGACAGAGAACTTAATGATCTGCGAATCACCTTTAGTAGTACAAAACTTTACCGATCGGGAGAGGCTCAACTGATTGATCAGGCTCAACCTCTGCTGAATCGGGTATTGGAAGCACTTCAAAATTCGTTTACCTACGATTTTAATATCGATGTTGAGGGTC
>SKWF01000255.1 GCA_007129085.1 Balneolaceae bacterium
AGCCACAAAAAAGCCTGCTTTTTGTAGCCTTTTCAGGAGAGGAATTGGGTTTGTTGGGATCGAGATATTTTGTGAACAATATGGAGATGGAAACTGATCAAATAACAGCCATGCTCAATTTTGATATGATCGGCAGGTTGAGTGATGGCGAGCTTACCATTTTTGGAACCGGAACCTCTGAGGTATGGCCCGAAATTTTAGATAGTATCTCTGCCGACTCTCTTACGATCAACCGATCGGAGAGCGGTAGTGGAGCAAGTGATCATCAATCCTTTTACGAAGCCAATATACCGGTGCTTCACTACTTTTCCGGCATCCATGATGATTATCACAGGGAGACCGATACCGCTGATAAAATTAATTACACGGGAATGGAGTGGGTGCTGGATCACGCCAAAGAGCTGATTCAAAAACTTGACGGGATGGAAGGTGGAGAAGTTTCATTTGACGGCTCAAGAGAATCAACGGAATCTCCGCAAATGTTCGACGGTCCAACAATGGGTGTTTTGCCGGACTACAGCTACTCCAACGGCGGCTTTCGGGTTGATGGAGTTCGCGAAGGAGAACCCGCCGAAGTGGCCGGTATGGAAAGAGGAGATGTCATAGTTTATATGGCCGGAACAGAAATTTCCGATATTTACGACTATATGGACGCTTTGCAGACGTTGGAGTCCGGGCAGGAGATTACCGTTCGGGTTATTCGGGATGGAGAAGAACTTGAACTGTCCGTACAATTTTAAAACAGATTGCACGAAATCGTAAATCACGAGAACATCATATCATGAAAAAAATACCAGCCATTTTAACTGTTACAGCCATTCTGCTTTTGATGACTGCTTGCCAGGACCGTCCTGATCTGCCGGACGTTCCGGAAGGAGCACAAACCTACTCTATGCTGGGGGATACACTCTATACCCCTGAACTGGATTCTGCACTTTACGAGGAGTATCGAGAGAATTTAGACGAAGCGTTATCCGACTATCGGATTGATCCCGAAGAACCCGAAAATCTCATTTGGCTGGGCCGCCGAACAGCCTATCTGGGTGAGTACCGCGAGGCAATTGGAATTTTTACGGAGGGGATGTATAAGCACCCTGAAGACCCGCGGATGTTGCGTCACCGGGGACATCGATATCTAACGCTGCGCCTGTTTGATCAAGCTGCAGAAGATTTTGAATCGGCAGATATTTTAATGCGCCATATGGATGATCAAATTGAACCGGATGGCCTGCCAAACGAGCTGAATGAACCGACAAGCACGCTAAAATCGAATGTGTGGTATCATCACGGGCTGGTGGAATATATTCGTGGCGATTACTCCAAAGCCGTTGAGCTGTACGAAAAAGCGCTCGATTTAGATCTGACCAACGACATGAGAATTGCCACAACCTACTGGTACTATATGGCGTTGAAACGGGATGGAAAAGATGAAAAGGCAGGAGAAATTATCAAGGATATTACGCCGGATATAGAGATCATCGAAAATGATGCATACCTGAACCTGCTCCTGGTTTTTAACGGAATATTTGATGCCGACCGCTTTATCGAATCAGATGGTGATGACCTGCAAAATGCCACACTGGGCTATGGACTTGGAAACTGGCACTACATTAATGGCAGGGAAGATAAAGCATTTGAAATATGGCAGGAGATTTATGATGCCGGTAACTGGCCTGCTTTTGGGTTTATCGCTGCCGAAGCGGAATTGGCAAGATAAGCGAGTCGATAGTATATAGTAAAAAGTAGAAAGACAATATATTTGTCTAATTTATTTAGTCAGTCTATCTACCATTTACTTTCTACCATCTACGTCATTAAGCCTCAGCCACTTCATCCAGCTTCACGCCTACCAAGCGACTTACTCCGGTAATCGGCATGGTAACGCCATACATCATTTCCGCTTTCGACATGGTTTTCTTGTTGTGCGTAATGATGATAAACTGCGTCTCTTCACTAAAGCTTCGAATCATCGAGGCAAACCGCTCAATATTGGCATCATCGAGTGGAGCATCTACCTCATCGAGCACGCAAAAGGGTGAGGGTTTTACCAGATAAATAGCGAACAAGAGGGCAATTGCCGTTAGCGTTTTTTCACCACCGGAAAGCTGGTTTATGCTTGATGGACGCTTGCCGCGTGGGTTGGCAATAATCTCAATTTTTGCTTCCAAAGGATCTTCCACATCCTGTTCAATCAGCAGATCGCAGTTGTCATCCTCTTCGAAAAGCGTATGAAAAACTGACTGAAAATTGGTACGGATTTTTTCAAACGTTTCGTTAAATCTCTTCGTAGCGGTTTGATTGATCTCATCAATTGTTTCGCGCATTTCAGATTCAGCATTCTGGAGATCTTCAATCTGCTCCTCATAAAAATCGAGCCGCTCTTTCTCCTCCTCAAACTCTTCGATAGCGAGAGGGTTAACATCTCCAATGCTGTTTAGTCTCTGCCGTAAGTAGCTAATTCTCTTTTTCGCCTCATCGGCCTCCATCTCCTCAGGAAGCTCCTGGTCCAGCTGATCCATCAGTATTCCATACGTTTCCCAAATATAATCAGTCAATGACTCTGCCTGCATCTCAAATTTCTCTTTTGCCATCTGCAGGTGGTGCACCAGCTCAACGTTCACCTCTTTTCGCCGGCGTAACTCTTTAAGCTCTTTATCTACTTCATTGATAGCGCCACGCTGTTCTGCACTCGCCTTTTCCGCTTTTTCAAGGGCTTCATCAGCCTCTTTTTTACTCTGCTTTGTCTGCGCAAGCTGTACTTCAGTCTGTTCTATCGCCTCCTTGAACGAGCTGATTTTCTTTCGGCTCTTCTCCATCATCTCTTTGCGCGATTCAAGACG
>SKWF01000101.1 GCA_007129085.1 Balneolaceae bacterium
CCGGATTTGTTACACTAATAGTCGTTTCTTGAAAATCTTTAAGCTCCAATTTACCGTTGCGAGCTTTATCAATGAGCTCAGCATAGGCGTAGAGGAACTCTTTGAAGTTCATTTTGTCAACACCTTTTATGTTAGGCACAACAAGGTTTCGCTTCCCGTCTTTGCCTTCAAGGTCAATCGCAATTCCCAGGTTTACTTGTCCCGGTACAACTCTGTAATGGTCGCCATCATCGTTGGTATAGTAACTGTTGATGGACGGAAATTCTTTAAGTGCCTGAATAACAGCCCATGCAATAAAATGGGTAAATGATGCTTTAGGCTCGCTGTTTTGAAGAAGATGGCGGTTTACAATGGCTCGGTCTTCCGTTAGCATTTTCATGGGAAGAACCCGCAAAGATGTAGCTGTGGGGACCTCCACACTGTCGTCCATATTGTCGACAATTTTTGCAGCTACTCCCTTAATTTTTTGCAGCTCTGCCGATTCGGGCACAGAAACCTTTTCTTTGCCTTTTTTAGCTTTTTGAGGTGGAGGGCTTTTCGGTTGCTCTTTTTGTTTCTGAACCGGCTTCTTTTTTGGAGCAGTTTCAGCCGGGGCATCACCATTGATTTCATCAAAGTACGATCGCCAGTGATCGGGGACTAAATCGGGATCCTCCAGGTATTGGTTGTAAAGTTCTTCGACAAGTGCAGAGTTGGGACCAAAAGCAGCTTCAAGAGATTTCAAAACGGGATATACTAATATGTTTGATTAAAATCTTAAGTAAGAAATACGGTATATAGAGTGAGGGTAATACTCCTCGAAAATTGATTGCCGTATCTTGCATCAAGTTGTTGATGACAAAGATTTTTATGAGTTATTAAATTGAAGGTAAATTAACCATTATTGCATTAAAAAACGATTGGATTTAAGATGCAATAATCTTCTTATTTGATTCCAAAAATTGATTTAATCAGCCCAATGGTTTGATTATATTCAACAAGAAAATTTTCACAAAAAAGTGGCAATGAGCAAGAATAAAACGAAAGAAGTAACAGGCGCCGAAAATATTACATGGGATCTTTCCGATCTGTATAAATCACCGGAAGACCCGGCACTAAAATCAGATAAAGAGGGTGTTTTAAAAGAAGCCGATAAATTTGCCGATACATACCGGGGAAAGATTTCGGAGATGACGGCCGAGGAGTTTGCCGAGGCACTAAACAGATATGAAGATATTATACAAAAAGCGGGTAAAATTGGTGCATATTCTCACCTGATATGGTCGACCAATACGGAAGACCCGAAACTTGGAAAACTACTTCAAGAAGCGAGTGAACTTGGATCTGACCTGAGCCAGAAGCTCGTGTTTTTTGATATTGAGTGGCTGAACCTGGGCGATAAAAAAGCTCAAAAATGGATCTCTTCCGATGAGTTGTCAAAATGGACACACTACCTGGAAACATCCCGCCGGTATAAAAAGCATACACTGGGCGAGGAGGCCGAAAAGGTGATGAGTGCAAAATCGGTGACCGGCCGTGCAGCATGGAATCGATATTTTGATGAAACTCTCGGAGCTGCACGATTTGAACTCGATGGGGAGTCACTTTCTGAGCAACAGGTTTTGAGTAAACTTCACAGCCCCGATCGGGACCTGCGCCGTAGAGCGCATGAATCGCTTACAACAACGTTTCAAGATCATAAACGCACGCTGACATTTATTTTTAACACAATCCTGGCGGATAAACACACAAACGATAAATTACGGGGCTACGAAAGCTGGATCTCATCGCGAAACCTGGCCAATCAAACCGATAATCAAACCGTAGAATCATTGATCAGTGCGGTTACAGGCAAATACGATTTAGTTCAGAAATATTATGACCTGAAGAAGAACCTTCTCGGGTATGATGAGCTCTATGATTATGACCGATATGCCCCGATTGCCGATACAACAACGGTGGTGAGCTGGGATGAAGCGCGAGATTTGGTGCTGGATGCCTACGGTGAATTTCACCCGGAAATGAGATCTATCACATCAAAGTTTTTTGATGAAAACTGGATTGATGCCGCCATCAAGCCGGGAAAACGGGGCGGCGCTTATTCGGCAAGTACGGTCACGTCGGTTCACCCGTACGTGTTTATGAATTTTGACGGGCGGCTGCGTGATGTACAAACGTTGGCGCATGAATTGGGCCACGGGGTTCATCAATACCTTGCCAGAAAACAGGGGGAGCTCCAATCATCCACACCATTAACAACTGCAGAAACTGCATCTGTATTTGGAGAGATGCTGGTATTTAATAAATTGATGAGCGGGCTGGATGATCCAAAGGAGAAACTAGCGCTGTTAATGAGTAAGATTGATGATACGATTGCGACGGTTTTCCGTCAGATATCGATGAATCGATTTGAGGATCGCATACATACCGCACGACGAACGGAAGGGGAATTAACTACCGACAGGTTTTCGGATTTGTGGTACCAAACTCAACAGGAACTATATGGCGATTCCGTGGAATTAACGGATGAATATAAGCTGTGGTGGTGTTATATACCCCACTTTTTACATACACCGGGATATGTATACGCCTACGCATTTGGTGAACTTCTGGTACTGGCACTTTATGATTCGTACCGTTCTGATAGTGATGGGTTTGCTGATCGGTATCTGTCGCTGTTGGAGGCGGGAGGTTCGGATTGGCCGCACAACCTTATTGCCAAAATGGATATCGATATTCGCGACCAATCGTTCTGGGACCGGGGACTCTCTCTGTTTGAAAAAATGATAAATGATGCGGAAGAGCTTGTACAACAAGTTAAAAAAAATGGATAACTGATAGTTATGGCTATAAAGCG
>SKWF01000023.1 GCA_007129085.1 Balneolaceae bacterium
CTTCCATGGCGTGCTTAAAGTCATCGCCGTAATCAATAACGCCTGATTCGATAAACTCACGAAGAAGGTCATTTCCTTCACGTGTACGCTCACCAACACCGGCAAATACGGAAAGGCCGCTGTGCTGCTTTGCAATGTTGTTAATCAGCTCCTGAATCAATACCGTTTTTCCTACACCGGCACCTCCAAAAAGTCCAATTTTACCACCTTTAGCATATGGGCAGAGAAGGTCGATCACCTTAATTCCTGTCTCCAGAACTTCCGAGCTGGTTGCCAAGTCTTCAAACTTGGGCGCCGGACGGTGAATTGAGTATCTCTCTTTTCCTTCAGGCTGTTTAATACCGTCGATTGCTTCGCCAACTACGTTAAACAGACGACCTCGGATATCTTCCCCAACGGGCATTGAGATCGTATCTTCGGAATCGACTACTTCCGTAGCACGAACCAAACCGTCGGTGGAATCCATCGCAATTGTCCGTACCCTGTTTTCACCCAAATGCTGGGCTACTTCCAAATAGAGACGAGTTCCATCCTCTCGATCGATGTAAAGTGCGTTTAAAATTTGTGGAATTTCTCCCTGTTCAAAGTCGACATCGACTACAGGGCCAATAACTTGTGCTACCTTTCCTTTATTCATTCGGTTATAGAGTCGTTTATTTTAAAGACGTTACGCGTATTGAAGGCCCTAAAATCCGGGCATCTGTTCTTAAGAAATATCTTACGTTTTCAAGCTTTAGAAATTACCTGTTTCCCTCTCAAAAATCAAAGAAGTTATTGCTCTATTTCGCTCATTTCTGATTCGGATTCTTCCAAAACCTCATCAACCGCCAGCAGAGCCATTAAACTAAAAATAATCATTCGGCACGATTGAGTTACCGTTCGATTAATCATCAGCAACGAGGTGATTTCCAATTGTTTATATCGCGGTTTGTTAACCGCACTGCTGCACATCTGTATGAACTCTTTGTCCGCACTTTCAATAAAGACCGAAAGCCGATTTAGTTCATCATCATGATCAATAGTGAGATCTTCTCTTTCAATCTTTTTATGGAGCATCACTCCTTTATCAATCATCATCAACAGACGGTTTTTTATGGAGTTATAGGCAGCCCTCTGAACATCATCCACCTCCCTGCGCAGTACCGATATTTGCATAGCCGCATCATTTAGGTTTTTGGATGTATTCATGATATTACGGCTGGCTCGCAATAATTCATCGGCGCGGCGTGATGTCTCCTCATCCAAACCTGTGGTGTGAATCCGTGTGTAGTACTCAAAAATTTCGGTGTGGTAATCAGCCAGATCAGCGTAAGTAATCGCCGCAGTGGCTTTGCCGGGATGAACAATTTGCTCTAAAAAGTGCATGGTTTGCACCAACTGCCATCCGATCTCTTTCCTGAATGCCTCCAGAGCTGCATCCGGCACTTCAGGATCTGTTTTATGAATATACACGCTCAGCTCCACCTGTCTGTCGGGGATCCACTTTTCCGCCAACAACGCCAATCGATCAACAAACGGGTAGAACAGCATCACACCAAAAAGATTAAACAGGGTATGAAACAGCGCGAGTCCCAATACCAGGTTTTGACTGAATCCGAGCCCGGTGAGTACCAGCCATGTCAGCAACGGTAGAATAGCCAGCGTAATGATGGCTGTCCCCACCGTAAATATAAGCTGACTAAATGCCGCCTGCTTTTTGGTGTACAATCCGCCAATAGATCCCAGTATCACTGTGACGGTGGTTCCCACATTTGCACCAACGACCATCGCAGCCCCGGCCTGAAACGTGATCACACCGCTGAAAAGCATCGTCAACACAATGGCAATGGTAGCAGAACTGCTCTGCATCACAGCCGTCATCACCATTCCCGCCAGGGCAAAAACAATAATTCCATAACCGGCAAACACGGCCGGATCAATCATCTCTGAAAATTGATCGACACTCGACTTCATATAATCGAGCCCCATAAAAAGGAATCCGAACGCCACCAAGAATTTGCTGATATTCACATAGCGCGGAGATTTTGCCAGCAAGATCATCCCGAGACCGCCAATTCCGATCAGCGGAAGAGAGAACGAATCGATATTAAACTCAAAGCCGAATACGGCCACTATCCATGCAGTGGCTGTGGTACCGATCTTGGTTCCCATCATCACAGAGATGGCCTGAACCAGGTTCATAATCCCCGCCCCTACAAACGCCAGCACCATCAGCGACACCGCCGAACTGCTTTGCAGCACAGCAGTACTAAATATTCCGCTGAAAATTGCTCTCAATCGTGTACCGGTATATTTTCTTATGAGCGACTTAAATGCGCCCCCACTCAGCACCCGAATCGACTCCTCCATCATATGCATGCCGAAGAGGAAGATTCCAAGCCCCGCAAGAAACATCCAGATTTCAAATTCCGATAGTAGCGCCACCGGTTAAACCTCCATTTATTTATGTAGCAATAGCCAATTCTTTAAGATACAAAGATATTAAAGATATGGGATGGCTTTACAGAGCCATATATTGGTTTTAAATTTCAAACGGTATAATACAAACAGAGGTTGACGAAAATAACCTCTCACGTCACCCCGCGCTTGACGCGGGGTCTCCTTCTGTCATCAACAACTCTATTTCACTTTTAGATACTGAAATGAGTTCAGCACAAGGTGGATAATCGTTGATTACATTTTGGTGATATTTCTGTTTTATAGCCATTAAAATTTTCCTCGTTCATTTTTTCTTGATCCGCCGGGAGTCGGAGAAACTAAAAAACGAATCAAAATATCAGGCTTCTGAACCGTTACGGCTACAGGCAGGTGTCTCCCCCTCGACCGGCGAAGTATACCTTCGCAACATCAACGATCGGATTTGGTAGATAATTTAGCGTTGTTTGAGGAGCGTCCCATTGCAGAGGTAGGAGATGCCGGCTCGGAGGCCGGCATGACCATTGCTTTTGAATTAGCTCATAACCAAGAGCCGGAGTGATATCTCCCTGCGGTCTCAGTCGCCCCGTCCAGCTTTACTCGACGGTCGAATCACTCGACCGTCGAGTCTCCAAATCTATCAGCAGATTGGGGCTCTTCACTGCGCCGTATAAAGGGCTATTAGCTTATAAAGAACTGAAAAAACCAGCCTCGTAGAGCCTGCCGCCCGAAGCCTTGGCGCAGGCAGGGCGAAACATATTGTAGCCCCGGGTGAAATGAGCGAAGCGAATGCAACCCGGGGTTATGCGACGGCCACAACACCACCCCCGAGGCGATGGGCTTGTTGGAGGCTTTGTGTAGAATGGAGGGGTATGCGTTGATGAAGTTTATGATGCACATTTACCAAAACATCCCTCCTTACTCCAAACCTCAAAACCAACCTATATCTCCTCAACCTTCATTAGCAAAAAGTGATACAAACCCCTATCTTTAAAGCTGTTCAAAATTTAAGGTTTAGAATGCGATCATAAGCCGATTTGAACCTAATATTAACTTAAAATTCAGAGAAAACCATTGGATAAGGAACTCACAGCACGTTCGGTAAGCATCGATCTTTTGATAAAATTCGATGAGGAAAAAACCCTCAACTACTCATCTGCAAATGCACTTGAGCCACGAGAACGTGCCCAGGTCCGGGAGTATGTCCAAAATATCCTTCGTAAAAGAAGCTATCTCGATTTTGTTCTGGGTGAATTCTCAAGCATTAAAATGGATGAGATGAAACCAACGCTGAAAAATATTTTGCGGCTCGGCCTTTACGAAATGCTCTTTATGGATGGCACGCCCGATTACGCATCTCTGAATGAAGCCGTGGATATTGCAAAACTTCGGCTCGGCCATAAATCGGGAGATCTGGTAAACGCCATCCTCCGAAACATTCAGCGTGACATGGGCAACCTGCCAAAACCGGCATTTGAAGACCGCACCAAGCTGATCGCCACAACATTCTCCCACCCCGAGTGGATGGTAAAGCGGTGGGTTGATCAATATGGCGAGCGCGAAGCTTTCCAGATCATGCAGGCGAATAACAAACGGCCCAATTACTATGTGCGCGTCAACAATATGCGCACCAAAGCCGATAATTTTAAGCTCCGGATGGATAAGTCCGACATCACCTATGAAGAGAGCGATTGGCTGCCCGATTACTTTAAAGTTGATACCGTTCAACCGTTTATCGCCAAAGAGTGGCTAAAGCGAGGCGTATGCCTAGTACAGGATATTGCCGCCGGATTTGCACCGGTAATTTTAGAGCCGCTTCCCGGCGAATCCATTTATGATATCTGCGCAGCACCCGGCACAAAAAGCATCGTTATGTCTGATATGATGAACGCCGAAGGCTCCATCACCGCAATCGACATTAGTTCAGAGCGACTTGAACGACTCGCAGAAAGTGCCCTCGCCTACAATGCCGAGAATATTAAAATTTTCCGAGCCGATGCGCGCGACCTGTCATTGAAACTTGCTGACGGCGTTCTACTGGATGCCCCCTGCACCGGAACCGGTGTTCTTAGCAAACGTGCCGACCTGCGATGGAAACGAACACCCGAAGAGCTTGAAAACTCTGTAAAACTGCAGGAAGAACTGCTCGAAGAGGCTGCCAATCAAGTGAAAAAAGGCGGACGACTGGTATACAGCACCTGCTCACTGGAGCCGGAAGAGAACTGGGAACAGGTCCAAAAATTCCTCGATAAAATGGATGACAATTTTGAGCTCGAAAAACTGGATGAGTTTCTGCCCGAAGAAGTTCTTATTGAAGATGGGTACGCCTACCAGACGTTCCCTCACAAACACGGCTGTGACGGACACTTTGGCGTTCGCATGAAACGAGTGAAGTAACCGCATTCTGCCGAGTTGCTGAGAAGGGGTTATGCAGAGAAATGAGAATGTGCCCCCTTCCCGCATCTCCTTTATAATATCTAAAACCGAAATTGCATGATCCGGTGCACCACGCGCACCACTACTCCAATATTATGAGCACTACCGGCAATAACGAGATCCCAAAAAATTACGACCCCAATAAAACCGAACAGAAATGGTACGACTATTGGGAGGAGAACCAATACTTCCACTCCACCCCTGATGACCGTGAGCCGTTTACTGTTGTTATACCGCCGCCAAACGTCACCGGTGTTCTGCATATGGGACACATGCTCAATAATACCATCCAGGATGTATTGGTACGCCGTGCCCGGATGAAAGGCAAAAACGCCTGCTGGGTACCCGGGACCGATCACGCCTCCATTGCCACAGAAGCGAAAGTGGTTCAAAAGCTTCGTAAAAAAGGAATTAAAAAGAGCGATCTCTCCCGCGATGAATTTATGGAGCACGCCTGGGAATGGACCGATGAGCACGGCGGCATTATTCTGTCGCAGCTGAAAAAGCTGGGTGCCTCCTGCGATTGGAAACGGACCCGTTTTACGCTCGAAGATGAGCTGTATGAATCGGTGATCGACTGTTTCATCAAAATGCATGAAGATGGATATATCTATCGCGGTCTCCGGATGATCAACTGGGACCCTGAAGCCCAAACAGCCCTCAGTGATGAAGAGGTGATCCACAAAGAGGTTCAATCGAAACTCTATCACGTCCGATATGCTATTAAAAACAGCGATGAGTTTGTAACAATTGCCACCACGCGGCCCGAAACCATTTTGGCCGATACGGCTGTCTGTGTAAATCCCGATGATGAACGCTACAAGCACTTGATCGGCAAAACCGCCATCATACCGATGGTTGAACGGGAAGTTGAAATTATCGCCGATGAGTATGTTGATCCCGAATATGGAACGGGCTGCCTGAAGATCACCCCGGCCCACGACCCGAACGATTATGAGCTGGGACAGAAGCACGATCTGGAAGTGATCGACATGCTGAACCCCGACGGAACCGTGGCTGAAGCGGCACAATTTTATATCGGCAAAGATCGGTTTGAAGCGCGGAAACAGATCATCAAAGATCTTAAAGAGAAAGGGCTTCTTGTTAAAACCGAGGAGATGGCCAACAAAGTGGGCTATTCCGAGCGGACCGATTGCGTCATCGAGCCGCGCCTCTCCCTGCAGTGGTTCTGCAAGATGGATGAGCTGAGCAAGCCGGCCCTCGAGAATGTGATGAACGACGAAATTCAGTTTCATCCCAAGAAATTTAAGAACAGCTACAAGCACTGGATGGAGAACATCCGCGACTGGTGCATCTCTCGTCAGCTCTGGTGGGGGCATCAAATTCCCGCGTGGTACTTCGGGGACGGCGAAGATGAGTATGTGATCGCCAAAACGGAAGAGGAAGCTCTCGAAAAAGCTCGTGAGAAGTCAGGGAATGCCAAATTGGCTGCTACCGACATCAAACAGGATGAAGATGTGCTCGACACCTGGTTCTCCTCGTGGCTATGGCCCATTACCGTATTTGATGGATTCAGAGAGCCCGAAAACGAAGAGATTGAATACTACTACCCTACGCAAGATCTGGTAACCGCTCCCGAAATTATGTTTTTCTGGGTGGCACGGATGATTATTGCCGGATACGCCTTTCGGGATGAAAAACCGTTCAGTAATGTCTATTACCACGGTATTGTACGTGATGAACAGCGACGAAAGATGTCGAAATCGCTCGGTAATTCTCCCGACCCGCTGGAGCTGATTGAGCAGTACGGAGCCGATGGAACCCGCGTGGGAATGCTCTTTTCCGCACCTGCCGGCAACGACCTCCTTTTTGATGAAAACCTCTGCGAGCAGGGACGAAATTTCTCCAACAAAATCTGGAATGCATACCGCTTCCTCTCCATGAATATGGAAAAGGGCGAAACCTACTCACCAACTGTAGAGATCGACCCGGACAACCTGGTCGACAAATGGATGCTCGGGCGTATTGAAACGACCCTCGCAGCGATGGAAGATGATTTTGAAAAATATCGCCTGAATGAGGCGCTGAAAAAGATCTACTCCCTCATCTGGGATGATTTTTGCGACTGGTACATCGAGCTCTGCAAAGCGGACGAGCCGGGCAAAAATATTCCGAAACAGAAGCTGGAACGAGCACTCGGAATGTTTGAGCAGCTGATGAAGATGCTCCATCCGTTCATGCCGTTTATTACCGAAGAGATCTGGCAGCGTATTCAAGATCGGTCTACAGATGAGGCAATTACCGTAAGCAGCTGGCCGGAATTTGAAAGCACGGCTGATGAGGCCGATATTGAGCTGTTCAAAAATATGCAGGAGCAGATTTCCGCCATTAGAAATATCCAGGCGGAGATGGGGCTCTCGCCCAAGGCACCACTGACGATTCAGGTTAAACCGGCTGATGATCAGCTGAAAAAAGGCCTTGAGGCTAACCAATGGATCTACTCGAAGCTTCTTTCGATAGAATCCATCACGTTTGACCCCGGCCTGTCGAAACCGAAAGCATCGGCCTCTGCCTTGGTGCAGGGAACCGAAATTTTCATTCCGCTGGAAGGACTCATCGACCTGGATAAAGAACGGGAGCGTATTCAGAAAGAGATTGAAAGTACCACCGGCTTTTTGAAAAGCGTGGAGAAGAAACTTGCAAACGAGCAGTTTGTGAATAATGCGCCGGGTGCCGTGGTAGACCGCGAACGACAGAAAAAGGCAGATGCGGAATCGAACCTGAAGAAACTGGAAGAGTCGCTCTCCGAACTTGAATAATTGACGTTCATCAAGCCGAAGTGTTTGATGAAGGTTTTTTCAGGAATTAATTTAAAGTCTTTAATGAGTGAGACTGTCCAAAAAAATCGTCATCCCGCACTTTCCGACGGCCGGCGGATCCTATCCTTAATACAGGCAGGAGATGCCGGATCGTAGCCTACCTGCGCTAAAGCTTCGGCAGACTGGTCTGGCATGACGGAATTAAAGTTTAATGTTCTACTTTAACGCCTTTTCCGGACGCCTCAATTGGGTGTTCAGATGCGTTGATGGAGATTGGAGTCACATTCATACTTCTACAACCCTGCGATCCCACCCCTTGACTGACGCTGAACGCTTTCAGACATATCCCCTCCGATGGAGGGGAGTTAATGCCTCTCCTCCCCCGGAGGAGACAGATTAAAATTCGTACAGAGTTTTGACCAGATGTGGGTTGGCGGAGTGTTGATGGCAAATAGATTAGTATCTATGTCTATCAGCCATTAAAAGTCATCCCCCTGCTCTCTTCGTTCGCTTCCCCCTTCGAAGGGGGACACTCCTTATTTAATGTCCTCTTTGGCCAAGCTCGTTTCTATTACGCTACTCATAGAATCGTGAAATCAAACCTTCCATAATCAAACCTTACCGCACTTCGGAAACTTTTTTGTAGAAGTTTAATACGGGTAATAGGCTTTTTTAGAATTTAGTTGTATTATGAATTTCAATTACAATTCATTCGCTGCACTAATTTGCAGTGATTTACAACAATACTATTACTATGCAATACGGAAAAGTTAAGTGGTTTGATTCAGAAAAAGGCTTTGGTTTTATCGAGCCTGAAGACGGTGGCAAAGATATTTTTGTTCACAGAAATAACATCGAAAATCTTGGGTTTCAAGAGGGATTGGAAGATGGCGAAGAGGTAGAATTTGATGTAGAAGATACTCCGAAAGGATTGAGTGCGATTGAAGTTCGTCGCGTTGACTAATCGCGTATCTTAGTTACCAAGTTTACTAAAATTAAGCCGCTCTGTTTTTTCAGAGTGGCTTTTTTATTTTAAGGAATACATTACTCATCAAATATTAAAGCGATGGATATCTATATACCGGCAATGACTGTTTTGTCGCTCTTTTTTATGATTTTTGGATGTGCCAAAAGTACCCCGGACCTTAATCAGCTTTCTATAGAAGAGATCGCTGTTTTAATCCACGAGGAGGTTGGCCAGGCTGAAGCCGATTCTGTCGATCGGTGTGATATGATTCCCATTGGAGTAAAGCCGGCTGGTGGACCCTGGGGCTATCTTGTATTCTCTACTGAACACACTGAACGGGAGAAAATTGAAGAGTTGGTAGAACGTTATAACGAACTGGATGCTGAACGAAATGAGGAATCGGGTGGATTTTCTACTGCAGATGTAGCTACGGAACCGAATCTGATTTTGCGAAATGGCAGCTGTTACGGTGATGGACAATATGCGTGGAATCCCGGCGATATTCTGGATGTCAATAATATTGAAACCGACTAATTAGGCGCAGTGAACCGTTTTACACTATCCTTTCTACGCTTTCTATGTTTTGTTTTTCTTCCGCTCACCCTCTTTCTCCACATTTTAAAACTGGAGTGCTTCATCTCTTGCCTCATCAGTGCAATTACATCCTCTTCTGATAGATCAAACTGAAATTCTATCGCATCAAATGGAGTACGGTCTTCCCACGCCATTTCAATAATTCGGCTGATCTCTGCTCTGCTTAAATCTTTCATTGTGAGGATTATATTGAGGTTTATACGTTGAACTGATTCACGGCTCACACCATTCAATGCTACTCCTCTTCGGGCGATATCAGTTTTACCGGTAGTTTAAAGTAGAATGTACTCCCTTTTCCGAGTTCGCTATCTACCCAAACCTCACCGTTATGGATCTTTATAAAATCTACAACAAGATCTAAACCCAGCCCGGATCCCCGCTCGCCATCAGTCCCTTTTGTTGTGTAGTTTATCGATTTATCAAAAATCTTCTGCTTCGTTTCATTGTCCATCCCTACTCCCTCATCCCGTATGGAGACAGTTACAAACTCTTCATCCTTTTTAGCACCGATCGTAATCTTCCCCTCTCTTTCAGAAAATTTTACAGCGTTCGAAAGCAGATTGCGAAGCACCGTTTTTATCATATTATAATCGGCCATAAGACGGCAGGAACGCACAATATTATTCTCTATTTTAACCTCTTTATCATTTATGATTGGTTGTATATTCAACACTGCCTCCTCCGCAATTTTTTGCAGATCTACAAGATCAAAACTGGGCTCAATTTCCTGGAACTGGTTCTTCGACCACTCCAGAAGATCCATCAGCAGCTCCAGTGCACTATTTGTACTTCTGTTGAGCGCCACCAGGTAGTTATAAAGCTGATCCCTGGAGATATCTTCAAAATCTTCAAGAATGATATCGTACATCCCAGCCGGACCGGCAAGCGCATTTTTCAGATCGTGGCTTATCACAGAAAAGAGTTTATCCTTTTGGGCATTTAACTTTTTGAGTTGCTTGTTAGACACCTCAAGCTCCCGCTCTGTATTCTTTCGTTTGGTGATATCCCGAAGAGAGCCCTCGATTTTGACCTCACCTTTTTTATTTTTTGCCAGGTGTGCGTTGTTCGAGGCATGAATCAAATTGCCTGTCAACGTTTTCAGCTTAATTTCATAATCATAAAGCTTTCCACGCTTTTTTAACTGATCTAAAAACCTTTTCCTCTCCTTAATATTGCTGTAAAACGAGAAAACATTTCGACCGATCAAATCCTCCCTTTTGAAGCCTACAAAATTTTCTACTGAAGGGGAGATCTCCAGTATTTCCCCATCCATTGATGTTTGATAGAATATATCCTGCGTATTCTCGAATATAGCCCGATACTTTTTCGCGATCTGCCTCAGATTTTCATACGAGTAACTTCCATCCCCCACTTCATGCAGAAGTGTTAAAACCCCTTGCTTTATTTTGTTAACCACGACGGTGTATGAACGCACTTCATCCGTTTCAAGCTCTATTTTCTTAATAACCGGTTTTGGCGTACTTCCTTCAGCCACCTTCTTCCAGATTGGTAAAATATTATCCAGCAATTTTGCCGGTGTTACCTGTCTGATTTCAGCCCTGTACAGTTCATCCGATTGAAGTCCCAGGATATCTGTTGCCGCCTGATTTACGTACTCAATACAGTAGC
>SKWF01000264.1 GCA_007129085.1 Balneolaceae bacterium
ATGCTGTTTAAGGGAACCGAAAAACGCAGCTCCTACGATATTGCACTCAGTATGGAATCGGTTGGAGGATACTTGAACGCGTTTACATCTACAGAATATACCTGCTACTACTCTCGCTGTTTAGACACAAAACTTCCTTTAGCACTCGATGTACTTACGGATATGGTCCGCAATTCTACATTTCCCGATGAGGAGATGGAAAAAGAAAAAAAAGTAGTCTTAGAAGAGATGAAAATGTACGCTGACAGTCCTCAGGATGTTGTTTTTGAAGAGTTTAGCAGTCAGGTGTTTAACAAGCACCCGATTGGAAGACCCATCATAGGGTTTGAAGATACTGTTTCATCTTTTACACGGCAGAATCTGTTTGATTACATGGAAGATCGCTACCAACCATCTAATTTGTTATTGGCAGTAGCGGGAAATGTAAATCACGATGAGGTTGTAAAAATGGTTGAAGAGTTGATGGATCAACCCAACCAAAAAACCGTTGAGCCGGTAAATCAACCCTTAACACCCTACGAGCCGTCAAGGAAAAAAGTAACTAAGCCGATTGAACAGACCCATATGATTATCGGGCGGCGCGGTTTGGAGTTCAATCATGAAGATAAATATCTGCTCTTGCTGGCAAATACAGTTTTGGGGAGCGGTATGAGCTCGAGATTGCATCAAAATGTGCGAGAAAAATACGGCTATTGCTATAGCATTGGCACGTTCAATCAGTCCTATACTGATTCAGGACTTTTTGGTGTGTATATAGGAACTGATAAAGAGTACGTAGAGCATGTACGCGAGATTATCGATCTGGAGTTTGAAAAAATTCGAACGGAGGAGGTCCCGGATAAGGAGCTTAAAGAGGCAAAAGCACAGCTTAAAGGTAAACTATTGCTGTCGCAGGAGAGCACTAGCAATCGAATGACTCGCCTTGCAAAAAGTGAACTCTATTTTGGCCGATTTGTATCGCTGGATGAACTTGTTAAAAATATTGATGCTGTAACTGCAGAAGATCTAAAACAGTTTTGCGGCAACTTTTTCGATACATCCATATTTTCTGAAACCCTGCTTATGCCTGACTCCAGCAAATAGCATGTTGCTCCGGTATTCAAATCAATTGAACTAAAAATTAATTAACGAAAAGAAAATCATTTAATAATGACTACGATACGAGAATTATCAAATCATGTAGATGAAACAGTTACACTAAAGGGATGGATTTATAACAGTAGAAGTGGGAAAGGACTCCACTTTTTAGAAGTACGTGATGGCAGTGGGTTGTGCCAGTGTGTGGTATCTGAGGCAGATGTTACTGAAAAAGTATTTGAAGATGCCGGGGCGTTAACACAAGAGAGCTCTCTTGAAGTTACCGGAAAAGTTGTGAAAGATGATCGTAGTGTTGGGGGCTACGAGCTTCATGTTTCTGATTTAAAGGTGGTTCAAATTGCTGAAGATTATCCCATCACCCCGAAGGATCATGGCGTAGAGTTTTTGATGAATAACCGCCATTTGTGGCTTAGAAGTCAGCGTCAGTGGGCGGCAATGCAGATTCGAAATACCATTCAGTTTTCAATCCACCAGTTTTTCCAAAACGAAGGGTTTATCCAGATGGATGCGCCTGTATTTACAGGCAATGCCGCTGAAGGAACAACTACACTTTTCGAAACGGACTATTTTGAAGAGAAAGCCTATTTAACTCAATCCGGTCAGCTTTATGCCGAAGCGATGGCTATGGCACACGGAAAAGTTTACACGTTTGGCCCGACTTTTAGAGCTGAGAAAAGTAAAACTCGCCGTCATCTTACAGAGTTTTGGATGATAGAGCCGGAAATGGCGTATTACGATCTGGATATGAATATGGAGCTGGCTGAACAAATGCTCAAATTCATTGTTAAGTCGGTTCTCGATAAGCATCAAACCGAATTGGAAATTTTAGAGCGAGACACAACATATCTTAAGAATGCGGTAGAGAATCGATTTAAGGTTATTTCTTACACGGATGCTGTTGAACAGCTGAAAAGTGAAGAGACGGCAAATATGCTGGATCAAATGGAGGAGGATCGCAAGAAAGAGCGAACCGAACTCAAAGAAGAGAAAACCACTATTGAGAAGGAGAAAGGTTCGGCTAAGAAATGGCGGAAAGCACAGATCGATCAGCGTATAAAAGAGATACATACAAGGCTCGATCAAATTGAAGAAGATCTGCGTAATATTCCGGTCTGGAAAAAGTCAGCAGCAGAATTTGAGTGGGGCCGAGATTTTGGTGGAAGTGATGAAACCATTTTAACTATGCAGTATGATACTCCAGTGATGGTACACCGATATCCCGCTGAGGTGAAAGCTTTTTATATGAAGCGCGATCCCGAAAATGAAAAACTGGCACTGGCTCTCGATATTCTTGCACCTGAGGGGTACGGAGAGATTGTTGGTGGTAGCCAGCGGGAAGATGAAATCGATCTCTTAAAAGAGAGAATTGCAGAACACGATCTGCCCGAAGAAGCATTTGATTGGTACCTGGATCTACGAAAATTCGGCTCCGTACCGCATTCCGGTTACGGGCTCGGCCTTGAGCGAACCGTTGCCTGGATTTGCGGGTTAGATCACGTTAGGGAGACAATTCCATTTCCAAGAATGCTGGGAAGATTACGACCCTAATCGTTCATTTTTAATGTAGGTTCAAAGGTTACAACACATGGTTGACAGATCGAAATCACTTCTGATTATTGGCCATGTGTGGCCTGAACCGAACTCAAAGATGAGAAAACCACTATTGAGAAGGAGAAAGGTTCGGCTAAGAAATGGCGGAAAGCACAGATCGATCAGCGTATAAAAGAGATACAT
>SKWF01000289.1 GCA_007129085.1 Balneolaceae bacterium
AATGCATTTACAGAGCTCAATGATCCGATCGATCAACGTGAGCGATTTGAAGAGCAGGCACGGCTTCGCGCAGATGGCGATGATGAAGCGATGACCATTGATGAAGATTTCCTGCGGGCTATCGAGTACGGAATGCCTCCAACAGCAGGAATTGGAATCGGTATCGATCGCTTGGCGATGATTATGACCGACTCCGATTCCATCCGCGACGTGCTCTTTTTCCCACAAATGAAACCTGAATAATACAGGGTTTATAAATCGTTGATGGCACTAATTTCACGCAAACAGCAATGCATCTTAAATCAGATCGTT
The DNA here is from genome assembly GCA_007129085.1 of Balneolaceae bacterium. Lineage (GTDB taxonomy): Bacteria > Bacteroidota > Rhodothermia > Balneolales > Balneolaceae > SW132. The sequence goes on from SKWF01000289.1 coordinate 313, forward strand.
TAACGATCTATTAATTTACCGGAAACACACATTCATGATTCGTTTTATCGACCTCTTGTTTGATGAACTTCGTACCGCATTTCCGGTATCCCTCAACCTGTCTGCAGCATGAATTTCACCTGGTATGTAGCAAGCCGTTATTTTAAGGGACAAAACCGGGACTCCCGGTTTCTCTCTTTTATTAAATATATGGCTATTGCCGGTGTTGCTATCGGTGCGGCAGGTCTGCTTATTGCACTTTCAATTGTGCACGGGTTTAAATCCACTATCAACGAAAAAATTCTCGGGTTCGCACCCCACGTTACCGTAAATGCTTACCTCGGCGAGCCAATACAACGTGCTGATACTCTTCAAACCTTTATTGAAGATCGCCCCGGTGTGGGTCAGGCACAGCCAGTAATCATGGGTGAGGTGATGATTCAATCCACCCGCGACATCAGCGGCACGATGATCAAAGGTGTTTCGCCCGATGGTGATGTAACTCAACTCAGAAATTATATCACCTCAGGAGAATACGATCTCTCTATGAGTGATGATGGATATCCCGGAATTATTTTAGGGGCTACGCTGGCAAACGAAATTGGTGCCGATCTTGGTAATAGAGTCACGGTTTACGCGCTTGATGGACTCCCCTCACCTTTTAACACTCCGGAAATACAGCAGTATCGCCTGACCGGTGTCTATCAAACCGGGATCGATCGGTTTGATGATAGTTTTGCCATTACCGATATCCGAAGCACACGAGTATTGTTTGGCTACAGCACTAATCAGGCCACTGCACTCGAAATTAATGTTCAAAACATCGATGATATCGAAGTTGTATATGGAGATATCCGCGATGCTACATCGTTCCCGCATATTACCGAGAACATCTACCAGCGCTATCGAAATATTTTTGCCTGGGTGGACCTCCAGGAGGAGACCATTCCGTTTGTCATCAGCGTGATGATTATCGTGGCGGCATTTAACTTAATTGGCACCGTTTTGATGATGGTACTGGAGCGAGTACGGGATGTTGGAATTTTAAAAACCATCGGGGCCAAGAGTAAAGAAATTCGCCGTATATTCCTTCTTGAAGGGCTATTTGTGGCCATCACAGGGCTTATCATTGGGATAGGTATATCTCTACTTTTCTTCTGGCTGCAGATACAGTTTCAAATTATTCCGCTATCCGAAGAAAACTACTACATGAGCACAGTACCGGTTGAGCCTCACCTTTTCGATTTTGTAATCGTCTCCGTTGTAACGATCGCGCTCTGTACACTGGCTTCCTGGTTGCCGGCACGCTTTGCAGCAAAGACAGATCCCGTACGCGTGCTATCTTTCGGCAAGTAATTATGTAGCCGATTATTTTAATCGAACAATCGTAATCCCATCATTCACCGGAAGCATTACCTGCTCAGTGGTATCATCATCTGTAATTTTTCGATTCAGTTCATCTATGATTTCCCCTTTTTCTGATGAGTGATCAATCGCTTCACCTCCCCAAAGTGTATTATCAATCACGATTATTCCATTCGGGTTTAACTTCGCTTTAGCCAGTTCGTAATAGTGGAGATAGTTAGCTTTGTCGGCATCGATAAATACCAGGTCGAATGTTGATTTTGTCGACGGTACTGTTTCACGAGCATCCCCTTCAATTAAAGTAATTTTGTGTTGATACTCTTCGCGATCGAAAAAAGGTTTCGCTATTTCTATAAATCTCTCATTGATCTCGCATGTGGTAATATGGCCATCTTCAGGAAGGGCCTCCGCCATCATCATGGCTGAGTAACCGGTAAATGTGCCTATTTCAAGAATCTTTTTTATGCCGCCGATTTTTATAAGCATTTTCAACAACATTCCCACCTGTCTTCCACAAATGGTATCGATATAATTCAGCTCTTCTTCCGATTTTTTCATCAACTTCTGAACCATTTCTGACTCTTCTGTCGTGAAATTTTCAGAATAAGATTCAGCCATGAGATTCATAATATTACCTACTTCTTTCAATACAGTTTACTCGGGTTGATATACTCATAGAAGATAAAAATACTGTAAACCCGTATTTAAAAACCAAGTTCTTTGTACTATAATCACGCAGAGGCGCAATGACGCAGAAGGCTTATTGAAGCTAACAACCTAATTTACAATCATATTCCCACTCCGCGACTCTGCGACTCCGCGTGCAATACATCTCGCAGAGGCGCAAAGGCGCAGAAGGTTTTGAGACCCATCACTACACAAAACTTCCAACCAAAATTCCGCGGCTCTGCGACTCAGCGTGCAATACATCTCGCAGAGGCGCAATGACGCAGAAGTTTTTGAGACCCATCACTACACAAAGCTTCCAACCAAAATTCCGCGATTCTGCGGCTCCGCGTGCATATTCTCCGCGGCTCTGCGTATCACCATCAACCTAACGTTTTCACCAGTTTGGAAAGCCCCGTATATCGTTTCAATGGCCGGTCAGTTCCACTCGAAATCCATTCCATATTACCGTGACACGTAAATTTCTCACGCGATCTTGTAATAGCC
>SKWF01000049.1 GCA_007129085.1 Balneolaceae bacterium
CAGACGCTGCAGGTGATTAATATGGAGGAGGATCGCGACCGGATATCAACATCGGATGATCAGCTGCGTGGATATTACGACTGTTTCGAAAAGCATAAATCGAAAATGAGCGACCGGCAGAAAAAGTATCAGCGGTACAGAATGAAAATGGTAGAGGGAGAAAAAGTGGGCTGGATTGAGATGTTTCGATCTGTGCCACGGCAGCTGTGGATGAAGGAGATCACCCGGAAGCTGTTTCTATAAGGGAGAAAAATCCGCAAGAAATTTGGCTTGTTAGAGTACGAATCGCCGGCAGGTGGTGAGCGCCTCACAGAGTCTGAATATCGGCATCTATGCCTTCAAATTCAGCTTTTTACCGAGCTCCAATTCTGCCTGATCCGGCTTAAGCGGGATAAATCCATTGGCGGGGAAATTGGTTAACTCCCCAAAATAGATGTGATTTTCTAACAGGTACAGGTCAACCCGAATAAAGTTAAAATCACCGGCAAGTGTTTCTGCCAAATCAACGGCGTCACTGAAAAGAGGATGCTTTTCTACCGGCTTTTTGTTTTGGCTATGATGGAATGTTATCGGCTGCAGGTTAAAATTCCTGTCGTATAAATTCCGGGTGTGATCATTAAACCGCCCAAAATCTATTTGGGCAAGTTCAACTCGTCCATGAAAGCAGTAAAATTTATAGTCATTAGGGATCTGTCCATCTGCCGTTTTCAAAAGCTTTTCGGCAATAATCGACCTTGGCACATTTTTGTAAACCCATTCTCTGCCGAATTTATAGTAATCAGTGTTTTGCCACTCCTTTGTTTTTTTCTGCAGATCGTGAAATGAACAGGTGGATTTATCCTCCACAATTTCAACCATTTTGCAACCGTGATTCGCTTTTAGCACAAACGATTCGGGTAGTGATTCCCATGCTTCTATGGTGAGCTCATTAAAATTTCTAAAAAGGGGGATAAGGTGCTCTTCACCAATTTTTTGAGTTACATAATCCCGCACGGCAAATCGATCGGCAACTTTCTGACGAAGCTCTGTCCGCTCATGAAGTTTCAACCACTGTATTTTTTCTGTGAAAAATGATGGGTTTTCGAGATCCAGTTTCCGACCTGTTTCTAACCAATAGCGAGATTTTGCATAGAGCCGGTCGCTGAGGAAATGGCGAAAAACTCCCCAGAAAAGTTTATTGAGGATCGGTTTGATCATGCTCCTCGGGATTTGTTTCTCCTTCGGTAACTTCTCGCCGGCGATAAAATATCAATGCACCATAAATTCCGCCACCAAACAGGATGATGGTTCCGAATCTGGCCAACCAGTTTCCGGTGGAGTACCAAACGGGATCGAGCGTTAGAGTTAACTCGTGCTCACCCTCAGGAATTTCAAATCCGCGCAGAATATAGTTTGTGCGGATGATATCGATCTCTTCACCGTTAAGCGTGGCGGTCCAGCCGGGGGGATACCAAATTTCGCCGAGCACTAGATAGCCGGGCTCAGACCTGGTAAGCTCCAGTGAAATATTGTTGGCGTTATGTTCGGTGACACGAACATTACTTTCTGCATCGGACTGAATATTCAGCTCCGGCTCATGGGTTGTAAAAGCTACTGCTGATGGATCAAAATCTTGGGAAATTTCGCGCAGAATTTCGGGTTGATTGGATCGTGTCTCAACACGATCTACAAACCAAGCTTTCGGCAACACATTTTGGTTTTCAAGGACCACGCCATCTTGAGTCTGTTCAACGGTTTCAAGCCCGGGAATTTGAACCGGTCCCTGTGCGGTAATGTATCGAACATTCAGCATGTTCATCACTCCAAGGTTGATGCCGGCCTGACCCGCAAAAATAGCTTCATCAATTACATCTTGATAATACCCCAGTTTTGCCCCGGAATAGCCGCCGATGGATGGATAGAAGTAGGCGGGGGTGGCATCGTTAAAGGGACTTCCCAAGAGCGGTAGTGTGCGGTATTTCCAACCCTCATCATGGAGATTGTTATTCTGAATATACTGATCTAATTCGGTGCGGTTCTGTTCAATGACCTGCTCTCGTGAAATGTCGCCATCAACCAGGGAACTCTCACTGAGGTAGCGGTTATCAACCTGAATCATGTCTATGGCAAGAACGGCGCAGAGAGTGGCGATACCCATAAAAGGTGTGATTTTTCCGCCGATAATTAAGAAGATGGCAGCGATTCCGATACCGAAAATCAGCGCAAAACGGATGGTGTCGCCACGGGCCATATCTTCCCGCTCGGGAATCAGCTCGTTACTGATGTAGCGGTCAACTGTCTGAGCTACACGGGGATCATCAACCGGAACCTCATTTTGCTGGGCGATCTGCTGGGAGAGTTGCTGACGCTCGCCCTCTTTTTCGAATGATAGTCCTTGAAACCCAATATAAATAAAAATAACAGCTACACCTCCGGCAACGGCCAGAGTTTTCTTAAGCTGTTTAGTGCCTCGTTTTTGTTTGATTTGATCGAGCACCCAGTCGATACCCATAACGGCAACTACGGCAAAGCAGAAAACGGTAACCATGAGCCACATTTCCGGAGCACGGAATTTATCAAACAAGGGGAAGTAGTTGAACATGAAACCGTTGAGTGCCATGAAGTTTTCACCCAGGGAAAAGAGCATGGTGGCAAACCCTCCGCCAAAGAAGATCCATTTGTAGCGATGGCGGGCTTTCATCAATCCGATGAGAAAAAAGAGCAGTGTGAGCGCCCCCATGTAGTGCGGGCCGCTTGTAAAAGATTTGGGTCCCCAGTAGGCATCACCGGAAGCGCCGCCGTGTGATCCGGGAATAACAAGCGTGAGAAGTTCACCC
>SKWF01000274.1 GCA_007129085.1 Balneolaceae bacterium
ACCAAGATTTAGAAATATCGATTCCAAAGTAAGTCATAATCATCTATATTTTAGTTGATAAGATGAAGGCTCATGGTCATATCCATCCTACATACAGGCTCATTAGGCCTACTGAACTGTTCTTGATCATGAGGTGGAAGATGGCAGGTCAATCATGCCGCACGAGCTCACAGGCTCAATGACAAACGACTGGTTACCTGCCCTTCCACAGCCTTCGTTTGAACTCCTATATTCGGACTTCAAACGGTGTAAGACAAACATAGGATGACGAGGTTGGGCGACACCCTTCGACAGGCTCAGGGCATGCTTTTCACTTTTGCCTTTTCACTTTTCGCTCATACCCATACATTCCAACCATGAAAATTCTCTATTTCCATCAGCATTTTTCTACGCCGGCCGGTTCTACGGGCACGCGATCGTACGAGATGGCTCGTGCCTTGCTTGAACGCGGACACAACGTTACGATGGTTTGTGGGGCTTATCAGCTGGCTAAATCGGGGCTTAGCGGGGACTCTTCTTCGGGCGTGAAGCGCGGTGTTGTGGATGGGATTGATGTGATTGAATTTCAGCTCCCATATTCCAACAGCGACAGCTTTCTGAAGCGCACAAAAACATTCCTGGAGTACTCCCTGAAAAGTTCACTGTTGCCGTGCCGCGAAGATTTTGATCTCCTGTTTGCTACATCCACACCGTTGACGGCCGGGATTCCGGGAATTCTGATGAAACTCATCAAACCGAAGAAGTTTGTATTTGAGGTGCGCGATCTTTGGCCCGAATTACCCAGGGAGATGGGGGTGATTACCAACCCGGCTGTGCTGAAGGCGATGGAACTGCTGGAGTGGTCGTCGTACCGGGCGGCTGATGGAGCTGTTGCGCTCTCTCCGGGAATCAAGGAGGGGATAGAGCGTCGGTCGGAAAATTTGCCGGTTGAGATGATTCCCAACGGATGCGACCTGGATCTTTTCAAGCCGACCGGCAGTAAAGCGGAGATCCCGGGTGTGTCGGACGATGATTTTGTAGCTCTGTTTACCGGGGCACACGGTATTGCCAACGGACTGGATGCCGCACTTGATGCGGCCTCGGTATTAAAGAAGAGGGGTGATAACTCAATAAAATTGGTGTTTATCGGTGGTGGACGAGAGAAGCGGCAGTTGGTGCAGCGGGCGAGAGAACAACAGCTGGATAATTGTATATTTTTGAACCCTGTACCAAAAACTGAACTACCGGGCTACCTGAGGCGGGCCGATGTTGGCTTGATGCTGCTCCAAAATGTGCCCGCGTTCTACTACGGAACATCGCCCAATAAATTTTTTGATTATATCTCCTCGGGACTACCGGTGTTGAATAACTATCCCGGCTGGGTGGCCGATATGATTCGCGAAAACGAATGTGGCAGGGTTGTATCACCTGAATCTCCGAAGGCATTTGCTGACGGATTGCAGGAGTTGAAAAAAGGCGTTCATCAAACCGAACAGGGACAAAATGCCCGCGCACTCGCCGAACGAAAATTCAGCCGGAAGGAGCTCTCGAATCGGTTTGTCGAATTTCTGGAGGAGGTATACCGATCATGATTAAACGGAGTTTTGATCTGCTTGCGGTTATTGTCGGGGTGATGGTGATCTGGCCGATTATTTTGATTCTCGCGATTGCCAATTTATGGGTTCATGGACGGCCGGTACTATTTAGTCAAACGCGCCCGGGGCTGCACGGAAAACCGTTCAGGTTTTATAAATTTAGAACGATGACGCAGCAGCGGGATGAAAACGGTGACCTATTGACGGATGAGCAGCGGCTTACCTCTTTTGGGGAGTGGCTGCGAAAAACCAGTTTGGATGAACTTCCCTCTCTCTATAATGTGTTAAAAGGGGAGATGAGTCTTGTTGGACCGCGACCGTTGCTGATTGAGTATCTTCCGCTATATAACGATTTTCAAAAAAAGCGTCACCTGGTAAAGCCGGGAATAACGGGCTGGGCACAGGTAAATGGGCGTAATGAGATTAGTTGGGAGCGCAAATTTGAACTGGATGTGTGGTATGTGGAAAATCAAAGTTTAGGGTTGGATTTAAAAGTATTATTTTTGACATTAAATGCCATCATCAGACGTAAAGGCATCACGGCCAAAAACCATAAAACGATGCCGAAATTCCGAGGTACGATTGACGAAAAATAGCACGAACAAAAAAACAGCAATTATTGGAGCCGGAGGCCATGCCCGTGCGGTGGCAGTGCTTGCTAAATCTCTGCACATACCAGTTGATCATTTTCTTGATGATAATAAAGAGCTACATGGAAAGGAGTTCTACAATATTCCCGTAAAGGGCACAACCAGTGATGCAGATGAACGGTTCGATACCTTTATCGGAATTGGTGATAATGCCATAAGAAAACGTATAGATGATTCTTATAATGGGTTGAAGTACAATACGTTTGTGCATCCTAGTGCTATAATTAGTGAAGGGGTGGAGATTGGTTATGGTACGGTAATTATGGCAGGAGCTATTATTCAGCCCGGGGCAAAAATTGGAAATCACGTAATCGTAAATAGTGGAGTAGTTGTAGAACACGACTGTACGCTCGGAGATTATTCACACATAGCAGCGAACGCTACGATGGCGGGAAGTTGTCATCTTGAGGAAGGAGCATTTGTTGGTATTAATGCCTGTGTTATTGAGGGTAAAACCGTCGGTGCCTGGAGTAAAGTTGGTGCGGGTGCTTGTGTGATTAATGATATTCCGTTAAACTGTGCAGCTGTAGGTGTTCCGGCAAAACCGATTAAATTTTATAATGAATAAACGTATTTATCTATCTCCTCC
>SKWF01000295.1 GCA_007129085.1 Balneolaceae bacterium
AAGACCTTCGTGAAATTGAAGAGGAATATCGCACTGAATATTCCGTAGAAACCACACTTGTTGCCTACCTGCTTTTTGTGGATGGCGATTTTTTGGATGATGACGGCTTTCGAAATATTACAACGCTCGGGACCTCTCTATACAATACGTCAGCCGCTTTTTTTGGAGAGACAATTGAGCAAATTAGCGGGCCTAATACTTTTGAACCGGATCAATGGTTTGTTGAATCACTTACGATCAGTCATCAGTTTGGGCACTTGATGGGTCTCGTAAACAACCAAACCGAAATGGTTGATGACCACCATGATGGACAAAATGAATTTCATTGTGCAAATGAGCTTTGCCTGATGCACTTCTCAACCAACTCAAGTCAAATTTTCGATAGACAACCTCCTCAAGAACTCCCTGAATTTGATGATTTTTGCCTGAACGATCTGGATGCACTGCGCGAAAGCGTGGAACAATAAGTTCTTATGCATATTAGAACTACTGCACATCATTTATAAACTAAGATTCTCAATATGCAGTTATTCAGATACAGTCTGTCGATACTTATAATTTCGTTTCTCTCATTTTCGCTTCTCTCTTGTGATGATCAGCCCACGCAGGTTGATGACGGCGATCCCGCCGATGATTTTAGTCACACTACAAATCCCGGCAACTCAAATGAAGCTTTTGTGACGGATGACGATTTTGATGAACTCGTTGTGGAAGTTCACTATATGCCCGGATATGAACCGGAACAGGCCTCTTTAGATAATCTTCAAGATTTCCTCGAACAACATCTCGAAAAATCATCCATTACCATTTTAACGCCGGAAGAAATTCCGTCCGGTGAGCAGGAGAGTTATTCTGCTGATGATATTCGTGATCTGGAAGATGAACACCGAAGCACATTTACCGAGGGGAGTCAACTTGCCTCGTACGCCATTTTTGTAGATGGAGAATTTGACCAATCCTCCAATGTACTGGGAATTGCCTACTACAATACATCAACCGCATACTTTGGTGAAACCATAGATAATATCAGTGGCGGAGCGACCCAACCTTCACGAACTGAAATTGAATCCACCGTATTCAACCATGAATTTGGCCACCTGATGGGACTTGTTGATAATGGAACGGACATGCAGGAGGATCATCAAGAAAACGGACCCCACTGTACTGAAGAGGAATGCGTAATGTATCACCAGGTTAACACCACCGATTTCTTCGCAAATCTGTTTGATGACTCCATCCCGGAGCTGGATGATTTTTGTGTAGCCGATATTGAAGCGTTGAAAGAGTAATCTCTCATAATAACTGAATTTTTAGCCCGCATTGAACACTGTTCTGTGCGGGTTTTTTATTTGCCACAAAAGCACAAAATCACTAAAACGGATATAAGAACGCCTAAAAAAAGCACTGATTTCCGAATAATCAGATTAGAATAGGAGTAAAACTGTTCATCACTTTACCTTCTTGTCTATCAACTTTTTCACGGCAATTCTGCACAAGATTTATCCTCTTTACCCTATATAAATATGCACCTTCTTTGTGTTTTTGTGCTTTCGTGGCATATCAATTCAAGCTAAAAACACCCTGTTTCTACTTAATCCTGCTTGTACTTAAAGAGATTTTCAGCACCAACTTTCTCTTCCGCCTGCGTAAGCGCATAACCACTTTCGAAAAGCACAATCGGGTTCTCTTCCATATCTTTCGTTACATGCGTTGAGTAGCTCGACTCAAGTTTCTTGGTAATTTCCGCCGATTCGTTTGGCAGCCATCGTGCCGCATGGTAGTTCACCGGGTGTTTATGCAGCTCCACACCGTACTCTTCAAGCATTCTGTGCTCCACTACTTCAAACTGCAGTACACCTACCGTTCCCAGCAAAAGCTCGTTACCCACACCTTGGGGAACTTCAAAAACGTGAACCACACCCTCTTCAGAAAGCTGTTTTAATCCTTCACGCAGCTGTTTTCTTTTGAAAGGGTCTTTGGTTGATACCTTCATAAAATGTTCGGGAGTAAAGAGCGGAATCACGTTAAATCGAACCGGTTCATCCGCATGGATGGTCGATCCAATCCTAAAAAATCCGGGGCTAAACAGAGATACAATATCCCCCGGATATGCCTCTTCCATAATATTACGCTCATCTCCCATCAGCGTGTGCGGAGTCGACATTTTAACCTTTTTACCGGTCCCCTCGTGTGTAACCTGCAGGCCGCGTTCAAATTTGCCCGATGTTACTCGAATAAAAGCCGCACAATCCCGGTGATCAGGGTTCATATTTGCCTGGAGCTTAAATACAAAACCACTAAACGGTTGCTCAATTTTCCGTGGGGCTCCGGTATCATCTTCGTACTCCTGGGGTGATGGTGCCAGTCCTTCGAAATAGGTCAAAAATACATCAAGCCCAAAATTGTGCAGGGCAGAGCCAAAAAATACAGGAGAAGCTTTCCCCACTTTAAAAGCATCCTGATCCATATTTTCATACATATCCTCTATGAGAAGAATCTCCTCCTCGAGCTCCTCTTTCTCATAATCTGCGAGTGTACATTTTTCCAGTCCCTCTTCGAGGTTGTACACCTCTGTTGCTGCTTTTTTCGCACCGTGCTTCTCTTTCACATAAAGGTGCATCTCCTTTCCAATCAGGTCGTAAATACCTTGAAATTTCGGCCCGTAACCAATTGGCCAACTTGCCGGAATCGCCTCAATACCTAGTTTATTCTCTACGTTACTCAATATTTCAAGAGGTGCCATACCCGGTCGGTCGCACTTATTTACAAACGTAATAACCGGAACTTCACGCATTTTGCAAACTTCGAAAAGCTTTTCGGTCTGCTCCTCAACCCCTTTGGCAACGTCAATTACCATCAAGCCGGAGTCGGCTGCAACAAGTGTACGCAGGGTATCTTCAGAAAAATCCTTGTGACCCGGGGTATCCAGCAGGTTGTACCGTACACCATCTTTTTCAAAACGGAGCACTGATGATGTTACCGAAATTCCACGTTCTTTTTCGATCGCCATCCAGTCGGATGCAGCGTGGCGCGAAGCTTTTCGCTGACGGATTGATCCCGCCTCATGAATAGCCCCTCCATAAAGAAGCAGCTTCTCCGTCAGTGTTGTTTTCCCGGCATCCGGGTGAGAAATAATTGCAAAAGTTCGGCGCTTTTTTGCCTCTTCTACAATTTGGTTTGATAATACTTGTGCGTCAGCTTGTGCCATAGATATTTCTAATCAAAAATTAACAAGCTTAAAAATACGGTTTTTTCAGCTGTTCTTCACACCTATATATAATGCAACTGAGCCATTATTTTAACCTGTATAAATAGCTATTAAATTAAATTGATTTTTTTCGGAACAAATTACCAACAATTCACCTTTACACTTATGCGAACGAAATCATATTTAATTTTTTGAATATGATTCATAACAAGAATCAAATAAGGAGACAAATGATTACTAAGAAGTTTTTCCCGGCATTAACTACAATTTTGGCCTTCGTTTTTGCTTTTTCTTTTAGCGTTGATAGCGCATTAGCACAAGATGGAGACGTCGTAGACGTAATTAACCAAAGTGATGATCACACGATTTTTGCTGAAATGCTAGCTGAAACAGAACTCGATCAAGTTGTTTCAGATCAAGGACCATTTACAATAATTGCCCCAACTGATGAAGCATTTGAAGCATTAGGAGCAGAGCTTGAGCAACTTCAAGCAGATCCTGAAAGAATGCAGAATGTTGTTATTGGCCATCTTTTCCAAGGTGAAGTAACAGCCGAAGAAGCAGAACCGGCTCTTGAAGTTGAGATTCAAGAAGGAGATATACCAGCGAGTAATGGCCTCGTACACATAACCGGGGCAGTAATCATGAATTAGGCTTAAATGTCTAATTCCCCGAAGGTTGCTACTTAGCGGTAGCAACCTTTTTTTATTTTGGTGACATTTTATGGGGCTGTGTTAATTTCAGACACGCGAAGTCTTGGAAGACTTCGCGTGTCTTTTCTCCATCTCTTTGATAACCCTCAGCACCACCGTTCTACAACTAAATTCACATTTAAGCCCTCTAAAACAGTCCCAACTGCTCATTTTGCTTATCAATAGGCCATTTCGGCATCGGGCCAAGCTCCACAAAGTCTGACAACACTCGATGAAAATATCTCGCCAGTTTTGGCGCATGTAGTGTATCAGGGGCATGAATAAATACGTATGGATGCAGCCCGTCCTTAATCCAATCCGCAACAATTATAGCCCACTCTTTCAGATACGCCTCGTTATTAATAACGTCGTTCGCACCTACAAAACGTAAAAACGGGCGTGATCCGGTAGCATCAAACCGAACAGGCAGCTGCGGCTTTTTCTTTTGTGCTTCCTTAATAGATGGATCATCCGACTTCATGGAGTGAAGTTTTCGCGTATCAAAAATAACGCGATCAACACGGTTTGATTTCAACAGCTCTTCGAGACGCCTCTCTTTTTTGGAGCGGTCAAAAAAATCTTCGTGCCGAACCTCAAGGGCGTAAGCGTAATGGGGCGGCAAAATATCGAACAGAGCCTCCAGCTTATCAAACTCATTAAACGAAAACTGCGAGCTCAGCTGAATATGAAACGGGCCCAACTTATCACGAATAGGCTCAAACAACTCCAGAAATGATAACACCTCTTTGTCCGTATTTTTCAGGCGCTTGTAATGGGTGATTCCCTGTGGAAACTTGAAGCAGAATTTAAACTCGGGTGGCACCTGCTCACCCCATTTTTTTACCGTTTTAGGTGATGGTGCCCTGTAAAACGTGGTATTTCCTTCTACAGAGTTAAACACTGTAGCGTACTCTTTCAGAAAGCTGGCCGCTTTCGCTTTATCAGAATAGAAATTGCCAACCCAATCTTTGAGCCCCCACTGGGTTAATCCGATATGGTATTTTTTTATAGGCATGGTGTCCTTTTACTGGAAATAAACAAAAATTGGGGAGAATCGTTGTAAAATTACGACTTTTCAATCACGGGGATTAACTCCTCCTCTAAAAACTCAAAAATTCGTCGTTGATATCCCCTCGATCCCTGGTTCCGCGTTAAATCTGAAGTAATTGACACTGCGGTATCCAATTCGGGAAACATCAAGATGTACTGTCCGCCGTGTCCCCAGGCAAAAACCGCCTCGTAATCTCCAACCGAACGCCTCCACCACATATATCCATAATCATACGGGTTGAAATTACTCCGGGTGTACTTTTTCACCGAGTCCAGAATCCACTCTGACGATACAATCTGCTCTCCATTATACTCCCCCAGGTCCATCATCATACGGCCAATTTTAAGCAGATCATTTGAACTTAGCGCCATATTGTTGCCACCCATATAATACCCTTGCGGATCGCGGTCCCATCCGCCAACTCGAATATCCATCGGGCCAAACAAGTAGCGGTTCGCAAAAGCTCTTGTACTCATTCCTGAGGCACGCGTAATTATTACCGAAAGCAGGTGAGACGTCCCCGTACTGTACACCATTCTGCCGCCGGGCTCCTCTTCCATCGGCTGATTTAGCGTAAACCAAATCCAGTTATTGCTGACCACCCAACGCCCATAATTTTGAAAACTGGTGGTTTCGAGACCGCTCCGCATCGTCAGCAGATCTTTAATGGTTATGGCCTCTTTTTCCGGGTTGGGATTCGCCTCAAAATAGTCCGGGAAAAAATTGTCGATGGTTTGATCCGTTCCGTCCAAATATCCTTCATCGATGGCAATTCCCACCAACAGAGAGAGCACACTTTTCGATGCTGATTTTATATTCACGTTCCTGTTGCCGGTCATACTGCCCAGGTACTCCTCGAACAGCATCTCTCCTCCTTTTTCAACCTGCAGGCTCTGTACTGATCCAATTTCGAAAATCTCTTTCAGAGAGTTCTCTTCAGGTTCAGCTGTAGATGAAAGATTATTCACCCCTATAAACAGAAAAAATATGGCTGCGATTTTATAAAGCATTCGATTTAATAACTGCCCTGTAATTCTATTGCGAAACTATATACAGTCATTACTCCGTTCGTGTCGCCTGCCAGGCTACTGCACGCCACTGGCCATCACGCTGCACAAACGTTCCTGTATTGTAGAACTCCATCACACTACCATCCCGTTCAGTTCCAACCAGCCGAAAGGCTACTACGGCCGTTTCTCCATGGAGCTGAATTTGAATCTCTTCGGCATGATAAGCCATTTCGGGCTCTTGAGATCGATCCGGGTTCTCTTCAACGCCATCCATGATATCCTCTTTTGTAATTCGATTCCCTGCTGATCCCGTATAGATCAGATCCTCCGCCCAGAAGCGATCATGTACTGCCGCATCGTTATACGAGGCGCCCTCTAAAAATTCATTGAGCAGTTCGGTAAGGATCTCTTCTTCGGTCGTCTGCTGAGCCAACAACGCTGCGGGCATTAAAGTTAAAAACAGAACCAGTATGGATAGCTTTTTCATGTCATCAATTTTATTTCTTTTCGCATCAATTATAGAAAATTAAAGTCTCACCTGATAGTGTGTCACGAAACCATTTATTAATCAATGTCTGCCAACTCCATCCAGATCATCGTTTTTTCATCAATCGAGTCGGTCAGCTCGCCATATCTTTCCGATTTTTCTCGCAACTCATCGCCCTCTAAACTTCCTTTTCCAAGCTCTTGTTCCAGATCGCTTTTTTCATTCTCCAGCTCTTCAATTTCCTTTTCCAGCTTTTTCAACTTCTTCTTCTCTTTGTAGCTCAGTGTAGACGCTTTTTCTTCCTTATTCTTTTTTGGGGCCGGACTTTTCTTCGGTTTACTTTTCTCTTTTTTAATACGTTTTTGCTCGGCCTCTTCTGCATCCTTTTTAGCGCGATAATCCATATACGTGCCGTGATGGTTATCAATTTCTCCATCCCCTTCAAATGCAAAATAGTGATCCACCAGTTTATCCATGAAAAACCGATCGTGAGATACCACAATCAGACAGCCGGGAAAATTCATTAGAAACTCTTCCAGCTTTTGGAGGGTCATCAAGTCAAGATCATTGGTAGGCTCATCAAGAATGAGGAAGTTCGGATTATCAATCAGAACCATCATCAAGGCCAGGCGGCGCTTTTCTCCCCCACTTAATTTCCCTATGGGTGTGTACTGCATTTTTGCCGGAAACATAAAGTGCTCTAAAAACTGCGAAGCCGAAACTTGTTTTCCATCAGCCATTTCGATGTACGAGGCGACCTCTTTAATGATATCAATAGGGCGCTGGTCATCATCAAAATCTACATCTTGCTGCCTGTAATGACCATATTTTATAGTCGCGCCGGTTTTAACTTCACCACTATCAGGCTTTTTCTCTCCCGTAATTATTTTTATAAATGTGCTTTTTCCCACACCATTTTTGCCAATAATTCCAATTCGCTCGCCATTTTTGAATGAGTAGGAAAAGTCATCCAAAATTGTAATTCCCGGATACGATTTAGAGACGTTCTCCATCTCCAAAACCTGCCCTCCAATCCGCTTCATGGAAACATCCAGCTCCATTTCGCTGTCATCAACATCTTTGGTGGCTTTCTTCTTCGTTTCGTGGAAAGCATCAATCCGCGACTTCGATTTACTGGTTCGCGCCTTGGGCTGACGCCGCATCCAATCCAGCTCCTTTTTGTACAGTCGGCCGGCCTTGTGCATTTCAGCCCGCTCCTGCTCTTCGCGTTCCGCTTTTTTCTGCAGGTAATACCCGTAATTTCCATTGTGGTGGTAAAGTATTCCTCGGTCGATTTCCAAAATGTGGGTGCAAACGCGATCCAGGAAATATCTGTCGTGAGTAACCATCAGCAAAGTGACATTACTTTTGGCGAGATATTTCTCCAGCCACTCAATCATATCCAGGTCCAGATGGTTGGTTGGCTCATCAAGAATTAAAAAATCGGGATTGTCGAGCAGGACAAAAGCCAGGGCAACACGCTTCTTTTCACCGCCTGAAAGTGTATCGATAGAGCGATCCAAGTCATTGATATCAAGCTTACCGAGAATCTGCTCCATTCGCTGTTCAAAATCCCAGGCACCGGCAGCATCCATCGCCTCGGTGGCCTTCATATACTCTTCCTGGGTCTTCTCATTAAAGTTTTCGGCCTGGGCCTCCACCGCTTCTTCATAATTAAGCACAATCTGCGACAGCTCTGTATTTCCCTGGGAGATATACTCTTGAATAGTCAATTTAGGATCAAGCATAGGCTCCTGCTCCAGGTAGCCAATTCGCACATCATTTTGCATCGTAATGTCGCCGGTATCCTGCACCTCTTTGCCGGCTATAATTTTTAACAAGGTTGATTTTCCCGTTCCATTTGGTGCAACAAGTGCAGTTTTATCCCCCTTCGATACACCGAAAGTAATGTTTTCAAAAAGTGTTTTTATTCCAAAGGTTTTGGATATATTTTCGACCGTCAGATACGTCATTCAGTAAATATTATTGATATGTGTCTACAAATTTTTACGTGATCAAAATACGATTATTACACTCCAACCTCTGCCTTTTTTATCAACCACCACACCCTACTTAAATTGTTGTGGGGCAGTTTTTAACCAATTCTGATAACTTTTAACATCATTACAGTTGAAACTTGCAAGCTTTTGAAGCATCATTAGGCTCAACTCAAACCAAGCCCTGCATATGAGAATATTTGCTACAGTTGGTCTTTTTTTCTCAATTATAGTTTTTAGTCAGTGTACTCCGTCACAAAATTCTGATCAAAAGGTGACGTTCGTCAACCTCGATCCCGAAATTGAGGAGATGTTATCAGAAGTCTCTGCCGACAGCATTGAAAAAAATGTGTACAGACTCGCCGATTTCGGCACCCGCCACACCCTCTCCGAAACGGAAAGTGACACGTTTGGCATTGGTGCCGCCCGCCGATGGATTAAAGCCGAATTTGACCGATACAGCCAAGACAGCAACAATCGGCTGGAAGTTGAATACCACAGATTTATACAAGAGCCCGATCGGCGAATCCCTGACTCCACAGAGATTGTTAATGTAGTAGCCACCCTTCCCGGCAGTAACCCTGCAGATGATCGTATTTTTGTAGTGAGCGGCCATTACGACTCCCGTGCAACGGATGTTATGGATGCTGAAAGTGAAGCGCCCGGAGCCAATGATGACGCATCCGGAACGGCAGCCATTATGGAGATGGCCCGCGTAATGTCTAATTACGATTTTTCCGCAACGCTGGTATTTATCGCCCTTGCCGGTGAGGAGCAGGGGCTTTTAGGCGCTGAACAGTGGGCTGAAGATGCTGCCGATGAAGGAAAAAATATTGCCGGAATGTTTACCAACGATATCATCGGAAATCCCGATGCGGAAGCCGGCCGACTATCCGACCCGTATAAAGTGCGACTTTTTGCCGAAGGTATTCCGCCACAACGCGAGCTCGATCGCCAAACCCGTCGTTATCTTCAAACCGGTGGCGAAAGTGATATGCCCACCCGCCAGCTCGCCCGTACCATTAAAGAAGTTTCCGAAGGATATCTGCCCGCCATGGATGTCTGGCTGATATACCGGCTCGACCGATACCTGCGTGGCGGCGACCACCGCTCATTTTTACGCCGTGGATTTCCCGCCGTTCGCTTTTCCGAACCCAATGAAGAGTTCAAACATCAACACCAAGATATCCGCGAAGAAGATGACGTTCAGTACGGCGACCTTCCCGAGTTTGTAGACTACCCATACGTAGCCCGTGTAACAAGAGTAAACCTTGCCGCACTCGCCAATCTCGGCAGATCCCCCAAACCACCGGAGAATGTGGGCATGAATATTTCGCAGCTCGAAAACGACACCCGCCTGCGTTGGGAAGCCCCCGACACCGACAATCTCGGAGGATTTGAAGTTCTTTGGCGGGAAACGACATCACCCGTCTGGCAACAGAGTGAATATGTAGGCACCGATACACACTACACCGCCGAACTGAAATCAAAAGACAACTGGATTTTCGGCGTGCGTTCCGTCAGCAACGATGGCCATGTCGGCGTTCCAGTATACCCAATGCCGTTTAGGGAATAACGTCTAATTATATTTCGGTTTGATGATTGCCTAAATCAATAGAGGTTTCGTTTTTTTAGATCGTGCTTCATCTCGTATATTTGTGTAAAATCAAATTCCAAGATGGATCATAATACGAACCAACTTTCCGTTCTTCTTACTACCCATATTCCGGTAGACAACCTGGAACAGATTTTATCATCTATCCTCCATGTTGAAAAACCGACTATGGAAATTATCATCATCGATGATGCAGCCGGTGACGATACGCGGGAATTAGTTCAACAGCATGTAACGAGCTCTGCCAACGAGCGTGTTTTTCTGCTCCAACACGACAACCCGATTGGGCGCGGAAATTCTCTTAACGAAGCACTTATCCAGGCAACCGGCATGTTTGTTTGGGCGCCGGTAAAAGCACAATCTTTTAACGAAAAGTTGCTTCGCGAAGCTCTCAGGCGTTTCTACTCCAACCCCGCCGCATTTTGGGTGATGGACTTCAACCTGCCCAAAGAGCCAGTTGACTGGCTTGAACGAGCATCCGAAAATCTGCTGCCGGATGACTCCTGCTTCATATGGAATCGAAAAATTCTAAAGCCGTCCGAGCTCTTCTTTAATCCATTTATGACCCATCTCCACGGAGCTGAACTTGCCATGCGGGTACAGCAAAAAAATGCGTGGGAGAAAACAGATCCCTTTTTTGTCATCAACGATGAACAGTTCATCCC
>SKWF01000056.1 GCA_007129085.1 Balneolaceae bacterium
ACAACATCAGTTATCAGAAATACAAGTCCTGGTTTGAGCCTATCAAACCCGTGAAGATTGAAGAGGGAACTCTCACTATTCAGGTACCCAGTCAGTTTTGGTACGAATGGCTGGAAGAGCATTACTATAATATGCTTCGCTCTACAATTGCAAAGGTTTTAGGGGAAAATGGGAAGCTTGAATATTCAGTTCTTGTAGAGAAATCTGATAAGCTGGAAGACAACAGATCTGTGCGCCTTCCACAGCAGCCGATGCCACCATCGAAGCCGCAGGAAATGAACACCTATAGCGATTACCATCCGGGCAAAATTGAGAACCCGTTCGTTATTCCGGGAATTCGTAAAACGAATATCGATTCTAATCTGAATAACAACTACGTATTCGAAAGATATATTGAAGGAGATTGTAATCGACTGGCAAGATCGGCGGCGATGGCAATAGCTGAAAATCCAGGGAAAAATTCATTCAACCCGTTTTTTGTTTATGGCACAACGGGGCTAGGAAAAACTCACCTTGTTCAAAGTATCGGTAATAAAATAAAGCAGCAGTTTGGGGATGAGTTCTCCGTACTATACGTTTCATCCGAAACATTTACGAACGAATTTGTGCAGGCTATACGTAATAATAGAGCCAGTGAATTTTCGATGTTCTATCGCCATATTGACGTGCTGATTGTGGATGACATCCAGTTTTTTAGCGGAAAGGAGAAAACTCAGGAAGAATTCTTCCACATTTTTAACGCCCTCCATCAAGAAGGGAAACAGATTATTTTAAGTAGTGACCGTGCACCAAAAGATGTTCCGGATATTGAAGAGCGGTTGATTTCGCGATTCAGCTGGGGCTTGAGTGCAGATCTGCAGATTCCGGAATACGAAACACGCTATGCTATTTTAGAGCGTAAAGCGAATGACAACGGAATTAATATTGATCCCGGAATAATTGAATTTATCGCCCACAATTTTAAGTCAAATGTGCGAGATCTTGAAGGGGCTATAATTAAGTTATTGGCAACGGCGTCGTTAAAGCATATAGATGAGATTGACTTGCAGATGGCAAAGTCCGTGCTTAAGGATATGGTGAAGAGTTCGCATACACAGATCTCCATCGAGACGATACAGAATTATGTATGCGAGTACTTCGGCATCGATACCAATAAAGTGCGCGAAAAAACCCGAAAGCAAGAGATTGTAGAAGCTAGGCAAATGGCGATGTACCTCTCCAAAAAATTCACTAAATCGAGCCTGAAAACCATTGGCCTTCAATTTGGCGGGCGAGATCACTCTACCGTTATTCATGCTATTACAACAATCGAAGAGCGGTTGTCTACAAGTCCAAAGCATAAGCGGATACTGCAAGAATTAGAGCAAAAACTGGAAGTAGCTACTCTGTAAACGTCACAAAATTCCAATATGGAATTAGATCGCATCACGTTAAAATCGCTTCGGTTCCATGGAAAACATGGGTATTATGATGAGGAGCGTGAAAATGGGAATGAGTTCGAAATAGACCTTATTGCAAAAGGAGAGTTTAAGCCATCCATTCAAAAAAGCGATCTTACCAGTACGTTCGATTATCAACAGGCCGAGGAGATTGTGCGAAAAGTGATGGAGGGCCCGTCGCAACTGCTCATTGAAACACTCTGTACAGATATTGGCGAAAGATTATTTAAGAGGTTCGGGATTGTTGATAAACTGACAGTTTCCGTGCGGAAGTTACACCCTCCTATAGATACACCATCGAAATACGCAGAAATTACGATGACATGGAATCGGTAATTATTGGTGTAGGTTCCAATCTGGGCGAGCGGTTGCAGATACTTCAACAAGCCGGTACATTTCTGGAGGCACTCTCAAGTGGATCGATAAAAAAAGCATCAATTTGGGAATCGGAGCCTATTGGCCCATCAAAATTTCCTTTTTTAAACACGGTGGCAAAAATTGAAACAGAGAAAAGCCCTGCGAAACTGCTACGTTCTTTGAAGGAGTTTGAGCAAGATATGGGGCGAGAAAAAAATCCTGAACGCTGGGGGCCGCGGATTTTAGATCTTGATATCATTGCGTTTGGGGACTTGGTGATTCAGAAAGAGAACCTTATTATTCCACATTCAGAATACAGACGCCGACTGTTTGTTTTGCTTCCCTTGCAAGAAATAGAAGCAGAATGGATGGATCCCTCAACCCAAACTTCGATCTCGGATATGGTGACAGAAGCACCGAATATGCAGATCCATAAAACCGACCATACCTGGTAATATGCCAAATACGTTCGACTTTATTGCCATAGAAGGTGTAATAGGAGCCGGAAAAACGACCCTGGCTAATTTGTTGGCAGAACGCCACAGGGGTAAATTGGTGCTGGAACAGTTTGAGGAAAATCCATTTCTGCCAAAGTTTTATGAAGAAAAAGAGCGTTATGCTTTTCAAACACAGCTCGCTTTTTTGGCCAGCCGTTTTAAGCAGCAGCAGAAAATGACGAATCGCGATCTTTTTGATGAGTTCATCATCTCAGACTATATTTTTGAAAAAGATCGAATATTTGCCAGTCTCAATTTAGATGATGATGAACTCGCCCTGTACGATAATATTTTTGGGATTATGGCGGGTATTTCGGCAAAACCTGATCTTGTGATATATCTGCAGAGCTCGGTTGACCGGCTGATGCAAAATATTTCTCAACGGGGCAGAGATTACGAAAAGCACATCACGGAAGAGTACCTTGAGGACTTGAGTGATTCGTACAATCAGTTCTTTTATCACTACAATAAAGCTCCGTTGATGATTATCAACGCTACGAAAATCGATTTTGTTAATAATCCGGATCATTTATCGTATCTTGAAGAACAGATATTTAACCACCCAATACGCAGCAACACACACATTCATATTATACCGGATTAATGCTATTAAGATGGCTGATAATAGCTCTTTTGATTTATGCGCTCTATAGACTTTTGTTTAAGCCGAAGCCAAAAAAGAAAGCTCCGCGTGGGCCAAGCAGACGCAAAAGACATAAGAATTTAGATCATATCGAAGAAGCTGAATTTGAAGATATAACCGATAAAGAGAAAACAGATTAGTTTTATGAGTTTTGAAGAGAAACACAAGAAAGGATACGAACTCCTGCACGAAAAAGATTTAGATAAGAGTTTAGATGTTGCTCGTGATTTGCAGAGGATAGATCCGGATGCTCCGGAAGGCTATACTCTGGAAGGTGAAGTAATGCAAAAACTTGGCCAGTGGGAGGCCAGTGTAACGTCGTTTGATGATGCTATTGAAAAAGATTCAGATAATGGCAGGCTATACAACATGCGCGGTTATGCCCAGCTGAATGAAGATAATTTAGATAAGGCAAAAGAAGACTTTGATCGGGCTATTGAGCTGGATGATTTGCCATCAGCCCATAGGAATTTGGTTCTTTATAAACTTATGAGTGGCGACGGGAAAGGGGCAATCACCTATCTGTTGGATAGAATTCGAGCAGAACCAAAAGATGTTGAAAACTGGATTTTAATGGGTGACCTAATGAAGAAAGGCGGCCATGATGAGAAGGCAAAAACGTACTATGAACAGGTGCTGAAAATGGACCCAAACAATGAGTATGTAAAGAACTTATTGGAGCAGGAGTAAAACTTCTGTATTTCAAAACAAATACAAAAAAGCCCCGTCTCACTACGAGCGGGGCTTTTTTAATGTCTTATAAATTTAGTGCCTGCTTAGGCAAAGAAAATTAATTTTCTTCTTCCTGCTGCTGAGGTACTGCAGATTCAGTCTGCGAAGGAACTTGGAAATCAGTTTCTACCTGATCGGGCATGCCTTGCTGCTGAATTGTACTTTCGGTGCCATCACCACGGTCAATTGCAAAGTTTGCGAGCACGCTCAGGGATAAAAAGAGAACGGCTAGAATGGTTGTAGTTTTTGAAAGAAGATCTGCTGTTCGCCGTGCACCCATTGCGGCACCACCTGCCATTCCTGCTGCAAGTCCACCGGATAAACCTTCTTTTTGGCCCGGTTGCAATAGTACAACAACAATTAGCAAAATGGCTATCAGCGTAATAAAACTTAGAATAATTCCGTAAAGCATAACTAATAAATAAAAATTCGGTGTTTCAATAGAACCTTAAAAATATCACTATTTACACTCTTAACAAAGTGTTATAATATAAACGATAGTTCTTAATAATATTATGATAAAAGAACCGGCTGATATGTATGAATGAATTCCAAGAGAACATAGAATCGATACTTGAGGAGTCCTCTATAGATTACAGTAACTTAGTTGAGACGGTTATTATTATCGCTCTGTTGGTACTGTTGAGGTTTGTCATTATCCGTGTTGTCTACTCCAAAGTTCAAAGCACGGAGCTTCGGTACAAATGGCGAAAGAATGTAACCTATGCTCTTGTCTTCATAGGGTTTTTATTAGTTGGCCGAACGTGGTTTGAGGGAATTCGTTCTTTAGCTACATTTTTAGGGCTCTTATCTGCCGGACTTGCTATTGCTCTTCGCGGACCGGTAACAGATGTGGCCGGATGGATATTTTTAATATGGCGTCAGCCGTTTGATGTAGGAGATCGAATTCAAATTGGAGACCACAAAGGCGATGTTATTGATGTTCGGGTATTTAAATTTACCATTTTGGAAATAGGGAACTGGGTGCATGCCGATCAGAGTACCGGCCGGGTAATTCATATTCCCAACCACTATGTATTTAGCCAAACAGTGGCAAATTACACCAGCGATTTTGAGTTTATATGGAATGAAATAGAGGTCGTTTTCACGTTTGAGAGTAACTGGAAAAAAGCGGAAGAGATTCTAAAGAAAATAACTACAGATCACTTGGAGGATTATGTAGTTGATGCGGAAAAACAGATCCGACGTGCAACAAAATCGTACCTGATTCACTACCGAAATCTAACCCCAATCGTTTACACCGATGTGGTGGATGATGGAATACGGTTGACGATTCGTCACCTCTCAAATCCGCGGAAGCGAAGAGGGATTAACCAGATGATTTGGCGGGATATACTGGAAGCCGTTGATCAAGAAAGCGATCTTGATTTTGCGTATAAAACCCTGCGCATATATCAGAATCAGGTCGAGGGAAAGTCGGGTTTGAAACCGAACTCTGACGAGACTACTTAGGTATTGGCTGAATCAACTCTTTATGGTTATTTGACAGGTCATTGGCATCTTTACTGACTCTTAAAACGGTGAGGTCTGTTATAAGGAACAGAGATTTTGCCTCATTAATAATTTTGTGTGCGTCGGTTTCGCCATCGAGCCATTTATCAGCCATGGGCTTATTTAAAAGTAAGGGCATTCGCGCAGTCATTGGCTGAATGAGTGTATTGGCCTCTCGATCCAAAAAATCGCAATGAAGATTTTCTCCTTCCTCAATCAAAACTCCGGCCACCGCCATGGTAGAATTATCCATCATTCTAACAAAAAATGGATGATCTTTTTTCCTGTCGTCCTTCCAGATGTAGAATCCGCTGATAGGCACAATACATCGCTGCAAAGCCTTTTCAAGCAGAGTGCTGTTATCGTTTTTTTCTTCGGGTTGATTGGAGCTCTTCGAAAATGATTTCCCCCATCTAACTCGCTGAAGTTGACGTTCATCACCATTCGTAATAACAGGTATGTGCTGACCTCTGCCAATATTGTAGTGAGGTTCCAGCAGGGAGGGACTTTCAATGGATAGGCTGTAAAAATTCTCAATTTCAGCCTGTTCTGCAAAAAATGCTATACGCTTGGTCATAATCTCTGTCGATTAAATAATTTCTGCTTATTTTACTGTCAATACTACATCTATAAAACTTTCTGATCAAGCAGCATTCACATATACTTTTTTTTAGGCTGAATGATAGATTTAATGAAATGCGTTACAGCTATTGAAACTGTAAGAGGCTTGAAAGGTGATTATGGCAACACCCTAACTCAAGAGCCATGTGTTGAGTAATAATTATAGAGTAGTTAAGTAAAATGAGTAAAGCATAGTTTGTATATTAAAGCTTTACGACTTGTTAATTGAAATAATGATTTAAAACCAAAAGAGGTAGAACATTGTCGTTTAATCAATTTCGACTAAGCTCTGATATCTTGAGGGGACTAAAGGATGTAAATGTTGAAAGTCCCTCACCATTGCAAAAGAAAATTTTTAAAGCAGTAAAAAGTGGGAATGATTTAGTAGTAAACACAACCAGCGAAGATAAACCGGAACTTGGATATTTATTATCATTACTGAATAACATATCAAAATCTGAGCGCCGCCAGGGGACGCGGGCCATTATATTGGCTTCGTCATCCGAGCGGGCGAAGGAGATTGATGAATGGATCTGGGCCATTGGCTATCACGGATCCATCGAAAGTGCTTGTTATACAGAGGATGGTGATGTGAAAGAGCAGCTTGCTTCTCTTTCTGCAGGCCCGGTTATTGTTGTGTCTACACCCGGGCAACTGGCCGAGGTGCTTCAAGATGGCCGTATGATTTTCCGGGAAGTTGATCAGCTTATTATTGATCAAGCCGAACAAGTTACCGACTGGAGTGCTGTAGAAGTTATTTCGAAAAGGGTAATCAACAGTAAGTGCCAGCGAATTTTTGCGGCATCAAAAGATAGTAAAGAGCTTCGTGAGGCAGAGAAAAAGTTACTGAGTGATCCGGATTTAATTCATATAGAGAAGAAAAAAGCACCTAAAAAGCCCGAAACTGCGGAGCCGGAAAGTAAGCCGGAACCCGCCATCACAAAAGACCTTACGCAGTATTATATAAACGTTCCACCTCGGTCTAAGATTTCCACGCTGATGGCGCATCTCGAGGAGAACAAATCAGACACCGTAGTGATATTTACCGCTTCTCGCAGGACGGCTGACAGGCTCTATAAAATTTTACGCAAAAGCGGTCGACGAGCTGTCAGTATTCACGACAAAGTGGATAAGAAAACATACGATAAGAGGTTTAGTATGTTTACGGATGGTAACGTGCAACATCTGATTATTGGTCAGCTTACGGCTAAAGATATTCCCCTTGAGCACGCTACCCAGGTGATTAATTATGATGTGCCTGAGGAAGTTGAAGAGTATAAACTGCGTGCGGAACTTGTTGGTGATGGAAAAGCAACGCGAATTTTATCACTGGTATCAAAACAGGATCGTGGTGATATTCGAACGATTAGTGAATCCCTAGGGTATGCTCCCGAAGAGTTACCGTTACCAAAATCGGTGAAGGAAAGCTCGAAATCCGATAAAAAGTCCGGTAAAAGCAAAGGCAAAAGTAAAAGCAAGAGTAAAGACCGCGGGAAAAAATCATCCCGTAAGCGATCTCAGAAAAAGAGGTCATCAAAAAAGAAAGAGAAACTCGATGGACTCCCACGCCCTACTTATGATGGACTGAGTGGTGGAAGAAGCGGTAAGAAAAAAGATAAGAAGGGACTTGTAGGATTTATTAAGAATCTCTTTTCGTAAAGTTTAAAAATTCCCGGCAGGTTTCCTCTGTCGGGATTATTCATCTTCAGTAAACATATCGGTAAACGCCTGTTCTGTATCTTTACTGGGAGTTGTAAACAGGCTTACAAGCCATGTGGCTAACAGAGCGGCGATAAAACCGGGAATGAGCTCGTACATCATATCACTCAGCACAGGGATGAAGTACCAGGCTACGGTTACAACGGTGCCCGAAATCAATCCGGCAAAAATTCCTGCACGAGTTGTGCCACGCCAATAGAGGGCAAGAATAGAGGTCGGCCCGATAGATGCACCCAGTCCGGCCCAAGCAAAAAGAACGAGCCAGAAAACCAGATCTTCAGCTATAAATCCAAAAAGTAGTGCGAGAATTACCAGCACAAATACAACAATTCTGCTGTAGAGGACCAATCTTTTTTGAGGGATGGTATCGCCCTTTCTGATGATTTTATCATAGATATCGCGCACTACACTTGATGCGGCAACCAGCAGTTGAGAATCTGCCGTAGACATAATGGCGGCAAAAATGGATGCCAGAACGACGCCAAAAAGAACCGGTGAGAGGTGTTGCTGAGCTAAAAGTGGGAATAAATTTTCGGTGTCTTCTGCCGGCAGCATGGATACATCAGGGAACATGGCACGTCCAATCAACCCGATGAATACAGCTCCCCATGCCATCAGTACGTTCCAGGTAGTTCCCACAATTGCCACCGTTTTCAGCTGCTTTGAGCTGTCGATAGACATATACCGGGCGAGAATATGGGGATTACCGGGGGATCCCAGGCCGATTCCCATAAATCCGATTGCGGCACCTACCGATATGGCGAATGGATCAACGTAGATTGCATCCATCATTTGAAGCTCACTCAACATTACCGATAGCCCGCCAAAATCGTAGATAGCAATAATGGGAAGTATAACGAGCGCTAAAATCATGAGAAAAGCCTGGATGGTATCCGTGAGGCTTACGGCCAAAAACCCTCCGAGAATAGTATAAACCACCACAATAATAGCTGTTAAAAGAATTCCCTGGTTCATCTCCATGCCAAACCCTGAGGCGAATGCTTTGCCACCTGCTACAAACTGGGCGGAGACATATCCAATCATAAAGATGAGGAAAATTGTAACGATGGTGATACGGAGCCATCCGTCTCTGTCATCAAACCGTTCGGCATAAAAGTCGGGTACGGTAATGCAGTTTCTGGCCTCAGAGAAGTTTCGCAATCGCCGGGCGTAATAGAGAAAAAGGAAAAGTTCTACGACGATATATCCTACAACCGCCCAGATTGCTGAAGGACCTTGAGCATAAGCCATGCCTGTAACTCCAAGCAGGAGCCACGCGCTGCGCCCTGAAACAACGGCAGATAGCGCCACTACGTAGCGGTTCATTTTGCGACCGCCGATAAAGTATTCGCTGATCCCTTTTGAGGAGAATTTAGATGAGTATAACCCTATTCCAATCAGAATTAACAGGTACGTAACAAATGCACCTACAGCATATGCATCAACCGAAACGGCCAGCGAGTCAAAATCTTCCATAGTTATTTACGGTCAATTTTTACCAGCCATAAAGCAGCTGCAATTATAATTGCAGGAAGTACGAACATCACCAGATAGAAGCTTATCATAAAAGGTGGATTTACGTCACTTTTATTGAAACTCTTGGAA
The DNA here is from genome assembly GCA_007129085.1 of Balneolaceae bacterium. Taxonomy (GTDB): domain Bacteria; phylum Bacteroidota; class Rhodothermia; order Balneolales; family Balneolaceae; genus SW132. The sequence continues at coordinate 9,126 of SKWF01000056.1, forward strand.
AAGCAACACGTAGTATATGTATGATGTTTTGGTTTAGGTAACTACGCCTATATATAACCGACTCCCGCAGCCTGAAAAGTTGCGGGAGTTTTTTTATATCAAGGGAAAATTCCCATCTGGTTATAGATTGATCCTACTTTATTAATGGCACTTATAAAAGCTGCTGTTCTGAGATCGACATTGTGCGTTTTTCGGACCTCATTTATTTCGTTATAGGCGATTATCATCGTCTCTTCAAGCCCGGAATCTACCAATTCGGCTTCGCCACCACCCTTGGCAAGAACACCCAGCTCTTTTTCCGTAAATTTGCGGTCGGAGATGGTTTCAATTACGGATAGAATTTTTTTGTAGCTGTTCTCTTCAAATCGTTTACCCATCCGCCCGAAACGAACGTGCTGAATGTTTTTGAGCCACTCGAAATAGGAGACGGTAACACCGCCGGCATTCAAATAGTTATCAGGTATAATTAATGCCCCTTTCTCTTTTAATATTCTATGAGCTTCGGAGGTCGTAGGGCCGTTAGCAGCCTCACCAATAATTTTGGCTTTAACATTAGGAGCATTTTTTTCAGTAATCTGATTTTCAAGAGCCGCAGGAATTAAAATGTCACACTCTGCTTCGAGCACGGCGCTGCTATTTTCAAGATCTTTAGATCCTTCAAACCCGGTAATTCCGTTATTCTCTTTTTTGTATTGCATCAGCTTGTCAAGGTCTATCCCTTTTTCGCTGTATATAGAGCCGTCCATTTCAGCAACACCAACCATTTTTGCTCCGCCCTGAATCATGTTGTTTGCAGCGTGGTACCCAACATTACCAAGACCCTGCACGACAAATGTTTTGCCTTCCAATCCGGGATTTAGCCCCAGGCTCTTCATATCTTCTCTATTTTGGCAAGCTTCGTAAATACCAAAATATACTCCGCGCCCGGTCGCTTCGGTACGTCCCCGAATACCACCCATAGATATCGGCTTACCTGTAACACAACCCTCTGCATTTATATCGGTACTCATTTGCCGAAACGTATCGAGGATCCATCCCATCTCCTTCGCGCTTGTTCCATAATCAGGAGCGGGAACATCAATTCCGGGCCCAATAAAATCCTTTTTCATTAACTCAAAAGTATACCGTCGGGTAATGCGTTCGAGTTCTGATTCGGAATACTTAGATTTGTCAATTTTTATACCTCCCTTGGCTCCACCGAATGGCACATCAACAACCGCGCATTTATAAGTCATTAGTGCGGCAAGAGCCATGGTTTCATCTTCGTTTACCGTCATACTATACCGAATTCCACCTTTGGTTGGAAGTTTGTGGTGGCTGTGCTCAACACGCCACGCCTCAATTACGTCAATAGTTCCATCATCTTTTTCAATGGGGAAAGTAACATGCAGTACATCATTGCATATCTTCATTTGAGAAAGTAATCCCTTGTCGAATTTTGTGTGCTCACCGGCTTTATCAAAAGCTTTATTTACCTGCTCAAAAAATTTATAATCGGACATATTTTTATGGATTTGTTATGGTAGATGTTCGTTTTAATGTTTATAAATCTAAAACCACTTCCAAATCAATTTCTTGACG
>SKWF01000249.1 GCA_007129085.1 Balneolaceae bacterium
AACCCCGCAAACTGGAGCTCCAGTGCGGCAACGCTGGGCGGAACTCCGGGAAGCCAAAACTCAATTTACCAAGAATCAGAAGGGCCGTTAGCGGAAACCGGAATTTCACTAACCCCAAACCCATTTTCTCCCGATGGCGATGGGCATGAGGATAATCTATTTATCAACTATCGGTTTGATGAACCCGATTACCTGCTCAGAGTTCGAATTTACGACCGTTACGGCCGATTGGTGAGAACGCTGGTCGACTCTCATCAGGCCGGATTTGAGGGATCACTGATTTGGGATGGGCTTACAGACGACGGGCAGCAAAATCGTATCGGAATCTACATCGTTTATATTGAGGCGTACAACAGCTCCACCGGCAGCAACCGGAATTTCAGGGAGACAGCAGTGCTGGCCCGTCAATTTTGATTGCTACACTTCGCTCAGTTTTTGATGAAGCCTTTGCACTAACTCCGGAATAAACTCAAGGTGTTCCGGCTTCATCAATACGCTCCGTAAAATCGTTACATGGTCTTCGTCGGCTACATATTCGGGGAAACGATCCAGGAACTCTTCTGCAGAAACCCGGAAAAGGCTTACGTGAAATCCATCTTCCGGCTGCTCCATCCCTTTTTCGAACACTGCCTTGCTCAGCCGGCTGACTTCACTGACATTTTTAGCTTCTCCCTTCGGAAAGTATCCGAGAATATCTAAATCGGGCTGTTGATACACCTCGTAATATTCAGAATCCTTCAGCTCATCATACATCTTATGTGCAGCCTCGAGAGATTTCTCCAACACTGCCCCCAGCCCGGTTCTTGTCAGTGGCAACAGCTCAAGTGTTGCCCAAAGCGCAGCCGCTGAAGCTCCAGCCCGCGAACACTCCAGGCTGATCTCACCAAGATGCAGGTCATCTGATGTAAAATATGTATAGGGTGAATCGTGGGAATAAAATTTACCAACAGCCGGATCCTTAAACAGAATACTTCCGCACCCATACGGCTGCAACCCGTGTTTATGAGGATCCATAACGATGCTATCCGCCTCGTTCAAAACCTCCCAGTGCCGTCGACTTTCGAGGTGGTTCGAAATTATGTTAAAAAAACCTCCATACGCTGCGTCAGCATGAACTCGAACACCATTTTTTTGAGCCCAATTCAAAAGATCCGCCAGGGGCTCAACGGTTCCCAAACCTGTAGTACCCATCGTTACAACCACCGTACCAATTTCATCTTTATGGCGGTTCAGAAAATCGATATCCGGTACACCCTGCCCATCAACCGGAATTTCGAGAAATGGAGTATTCAAAATTCGGCACATCCGGCTATGGGTATAGTGAGCACGGGATGAAGCCGCGATCTTTTTGCCGGGATGAATCTCGCGCGCAACAAAAAGAGCCTCAAGATTTGCAATGGTTCCGCCCGATGTTAAGTGCCCCAAATAAGGAGTATCATACCCAACCATCTTTGCCAACCGCTTAACCACCTCTTTCTCCATTTTGGATGTGGGTGGCCCGCCATCAAGGGCATGGTTATTTGGATTGATGGTGGATGCCAAACTATAGGCAATCCACGCCACCGGGTGAGGCGGTTTGAGCATCTGGCCTGCATACTGAGGATGGTGAAACGGGTAGTTTCCCTCCAGCCTTTTTTGCAGTCGATCTATTACATCCGAAATTTCGTTTTCCGATGAGTTGTCATCCGGCCAATTTTGAACGTCACCGAATTTAGAGCGCCACGCATCGGTTTTGCGTAACGCTTTTTCAAGAAGTGGAAGATATGATTGGTACCAGCTCAATATATTCCGGTTAAATCAGTATGAATGAAATACCCATTGAAATCACCTGCCGAACCTGAACTTCGGTGGAGAAATCATCGTCATAAGCTAAATCCAGCCTGAATGAGGCGTTCATCACACGGTTAATACGGCCGGTAACCTGATTTGAAAAATATACATCCGTGCTTCTTACCGATTTATTCACGTTTGTAAACGTTTCGATGCTGGAATTAAGTACTAAGTTTGAAGCGATCGTTTGGCTGTAATCCGCCCCGAGGTTCACACCTGCCTCATTTCGGAATCGAGTTCCTTCATCAAGTCCGTATGTTGTAGAGAGCCTTTCGTCACTTACGATGGTTTGCCGTAAACCGACACCCGCCTCGAAATAAAAGTGATCACCCGGACTGTAGGCCAGACCGGCGTTTTGTGTGATGTAGGCAGGTGCCATAAAATCGGAAATTAGCCGATCATCACCTCTTGTTAATTCATCACCTTCAACACCTTCACCATACCGATAACCTTTCGCAAACTGGGTTCGAAAATTCAGGTTACCGAAGATTGAAAACTCACTCTCTTCACCACCGATATCATACAGAAATCGGTTTCTTATGGAGAAAAGATCATCGGTTTTTCGGGTTCCTTCACCATCAATCCTCGATTCGCCATACCGTGTATCGAGGGCAAATGCGTAGGAGTATCTATTCTGTCTGTACTTGGCTGTAAAGTCGGAATTTCCGGCAACGCTTATATTATCAACTCCACCACCGGACCAATTTGAGTAAGAGGATTGGGAACCATTCAGCCCTGTCGTCCAATTAAATTTCCAGCCATCGAGTGTGTCACTGACGGCGGGTGCCTCTTGTGCCTCAACTTGAGCAAACGTGAAAAGAATAGTCGCAAATAGCAGTAATAATTTTTTCATGAGCTAAATTATCTATTGTTTTGAAATTAAAACTTCTTTCGGCTTGTTGTTTGACAGACGGAAGTCCACATGTTCATTGAGCTTTGTGGGAATTGTTACTCCAACAATACC
>SKWF01000333.1 GCA_007129085.1 Balneolaceae bacterium
GACTACGACAGAAAAGGTATAGAAATAGGATCTACAGATAATCTAACATTCAGCCTGGGACTACATTCAGTAGGTCGGGTTCAAGTCTTAACACAAGATAATGTCCGCGTTTGGGGTGGAGGCGAATGGAATACTCCGGATGAGCAATTGTTCGGAATGCAGACTTCATTTGCAAACCTTGAATTCATGATGGAAATCGGAGATGGTGACATCGAAGTTTTCTTTGATGGATTGCTGGCAACTCAGCGTCACCCAAGCCAGTGGTGGGGGAATAACGGCTATATGTACATCCGTAATATCCCGGGCAACTCATTTTTAACAGCTCTGAATCCAGTTCTTGAGCACATCGATATTAAAGCCGGTAACTTCTTTGCGAACTTCGGTGAGCACCAGTACACAAGAACGATAAATGCCGATGCCCACAGAAACCCGCTTATTGGTAATCCAGTTATGTCACCATTAGGATCTGAACCGGGTATGGAAATTTACCACGAAGGATTTGGCTACGGTTTGATGGTTGGTGCCGGTATTGGTGCACCTGAACAAGATTTCCAGGAAGCACGCGGATACTCTTTCCGATCTAAAGTATGGCTGGATATGATTGATGGAATTTATCTGTCGGGTTCATTCTACACAGCAGATCATGATGACGGTGTAAACAGAGGGACAAACCTCTTCCGTCGAGAGCGTCATGGTTCTTCGTATGGTGGAGTATGGAACCTTAATAATGATAATTCAGGTGCAGGTGAAGGTCCCGGACAAGCACGACCAGGTGTTGGCCAAGAGCTTACTGCATGGGAGCTGAACGGTATTTTCAGTTTGATTGATGGCAATAAAATCTCCGCTTTCTACGGGCAAGGAGAAGATGTTGGGCCGAACCCAAACAACTTTGGCGAGTCCGGTGATGAAGTATGGAGCTATTACGCATTTGAGGCGGAACAATACCTCAATGACAACTTCTATCTCTCAGGAAGATATAGCAATATCAATTACAGCGAGTTCCTCTCTACAGATAATACAGGCGATGTATACAGAATTCAGGGTGGATTTGGCTCATTTATAACTGATAACATTCTTCTTAAAGCAGAATATGTTTATCAGAAAGCAACCGGATTCAACGAAGGAACAACCGGTGTTGTAACAAGTGTGGATGTTGGAATGGAACCATCTTTCCAGGGACTCATGCTTGAAGTTGGCGTAAGTTTCTAAAGTAAATCTAAATTGTTGGGTAAAAAGGTCACCTGGTTAGAAACCTTGTGGCCTTTTTTTGTGCCCCCATGCCTATACTAAAGGTTTGGCAGGCACGGTTAATGGAACCGCAGTCTCCCAGCGGTTATTCTTCTGATGATCTGCTCACCCCCATATACATCAGATAAACATAAATTGATCTTGATGGAATATCATATACCTATAAAAAGACTTACAAGAGTAAAGTAGAGGGATAATCCCACAAAGTCTTTAATGGTTGTGATGAACGGGTCGGCACCGGGGGCGTGATCCCACCCTAATTTCAGGAGTAGATAAGGGATGAAAAATCCCAGGAATGAAGCCAGTGGCAACACGATCATTAAGGAGAGGCCAACGGCAAGTCCAATTTCAGGTAAATCGTTTGGAACTCCCTGCCAGAAATATGCCCCCGTTCCTGCAAGTACACCCAGAATAAGCCCAATAAGCGCACCGATACCCATTTCTCGACCTATGTGTTTGTAAATACGATCGAGTTTAATGTGGCCGAGGGCGAGCCCTCTTGCAAAAATAGTTGTTGATTGCGTACCTACATTTCCCCCCATATCCATAATGACGGGAATAAACACGGCTGCTATAACGATTGCGGATAGAAGCTCTTCAAACCTGTCGATAACACCGCCGACCAGAAAACCACCTATAAGAGTAATGAATAGAAATGTAATTCTGAGGCGTACCGGGTAGAAAATATTTCCCTGCGTCAGTTTTTTACTGAAAAGTATATCCCTCGCTTTTTCCCGCGAAGTGGTTCCGGTCATCACACCGGCCTTTTGATACATGGTATCGGAGACATCCTCTTCAATAGCCTGCATCGCATCGTCGAACGTAATCATCCCGACAAGTTTCTCTTCATCATTTACAACCGGGAGGGCCAAAAGATCGAGGTTTTTCAGCTTACGAGAGGCCTTCTCTTCCGGCTCATGAACGTTTACTTTTTCTACATCGGAGGTCTGTATGTCCCGGATTTTGGTATCGGGTTCGGCAATAATAAGGCCACGCATGGAAATTGTACCAACTAGCTTTCGCTCTTGATCTACCACATATGCATAGTAAATCATCTCGTGGTCGGGAGCTTCCACGCGTAGTTTTTGTATCGCTTGATGTGCGGTTAAATCGGGGTGAAGAATGGCATAATCGGAGGTCATTATAGATCCAACCGTTCCCTCCTCAAATTGAGATAACCGCAAAATATCTTCTCGCTCCACTTTGGCGAGATATCGCAGAATCTCTTTTCGTTTGCGATCCGGCAGGCGGTTTAAAAGGTCAACCCGCGTATCGTGGGGCATCTTCTCAATCAGGGATTTTACATGATCCTGCTCCATCATTTCCAGCAGCTCAATCTGTTGATCAAAGCTGAGATACTTCATCACATCGATCTTATCTTCAGAATCGAGACTTGTAAATATTGTCTCCTGGTACGGCTTTCCGGGACCCGAAAGCAACTCTGCCAGGGTAGAGGGATTCAGCTCCCGGAGGAGTGTTTTTGCCGTATCGAGCTTCCCTGATTTTAATTCCTTAAGTACCGGCTGAAGATCGTGGTTGTCAATGGTCATGTTTATTTCCTTAATTTTTAGGTCTGGCAAATCACAACCTGAATTATTCAGATTTACAGGATGATAGCCTCATAACAATAAGTTTTAATATCAATAATGTGGCAGTAACAATCGGGAGGTTCCTCTATGTGTAAATATTTGATGTAAATCACCAAAGGCCAATCGAAGTAGGTATAAGTTCCTAATTTATCCCACTGATTTTATATGATTTATTATCAATGATGGACAAATATATGCATTCATATACCTACGACGAAATGATTGGATAGATCAGCAGATAGATAATTCATAAAAAGCCGGGAGGAGGGCAATTACCGCGATCAGCGAAAATACCGGGGGGATGTTAAATTAAGCTTCGAAGTGAAGTAAGATGTCCCGACACCGTTTTTTACGATGGGGAAGAGACAGGGATGGGGCAAGAGGACACTGCGATCATGCCCGGGAGTTCATATGGAGCCTTTGGTAAAGCCTGTCTAAAGGATGTCTAAACCTTGACTAAAGGAAGAGTTGGAGAAAAATTCTTGAGAAATGCCGGGTTTTCTAAAACCTGGCAGGTCTTCAACTCCCCACAGTAAGCACTCTCGGCAAGGCTCCGAAAAAAGTCTGTACCATCGAGGGATATAGCCCAAAACCAATCTGTAAATAGCGCAAAACTGTTTGCTATAGCTAAAAGCCCAAACCCCGACCATAACATATAAATATTTTTATTAGTATTAGACTTGGTTTTATGAGCTTTCATGAGATGATCTCTTAAAGTAAATATTTTTAAATTTGTAAATGACGGTCTCCTCTGAAATCCTTATAAAACACAGACGTTATTGTGCGGTGTTATCTAATAAGTTCAACTACAATCTTTCCCAAATGCTTGCCCTCACCTAAATATTGAATCAACCCGGGGATTTCATCAAACCCGTAGGGGCCGTCAACAACAGGTTTTATTTGTCCCATTTCCACAAGTTCAGTCATCCGGTCTAACCCTCTGTTCGGCTTATGAATGAGTACGCTCAGCTTTTTACGGGTAAAAAGTGATATCAGCGGACCGAGCAATGCTATTTCGACAAGTCTGTACATCGATCCTCCAACGGTTATATACCTGCCGGTTTTTTTGAGGGATCGTGCATATTTAAAAACGGATCTGTTTGATTTTGTATCCAGGATAAGGTCATACGTTTCTCCGGTAGCGGTAAAGTCCGATTTTTTATAACCGATCACGCTATCAAACCCCAGCGATTTCATCAGATCAAGTTTTTCGTCACTGTCAACGCCCGTTACTTTTACCCCATACGGTTTCAGGATTTGAATTCCCAGGGTTCCGACTCCACCACCGGCGCCATTGATCAGAACACTTTGCCCGGGTTTCACCTTTCCTTTCTCCACAAGACCTTGGAGAGCGAGCAGTCCGGCATGCGGCAGGGCAGAGGCATCATTATGACTCATATTGGAAGGTTTTTTGGACAATTGGTTTTCCGGTACGCAAACGTATTCGGCAAATCCGCCGGATCCACATTCCGACAGATCGCAGTATATCTCATCACCGATGTTAAAGGAGTTCACTCCGGCGCCCACCGCTTCGATTTTTCCGGAAATGTCTGCCCCCGGAATCGTTATTTTTGGCTTTATCAGACCAAAAAACAGACGAATCACAAACGGTTTGCCCCTGACCAATCCCCAATCCCAATCATTGATGGAAGCTGAGTGAATTCTCACCAGTACTTCATTGTCTTTTGGAATCGGTTTTGCAACTTCTCCAATCTCAAGAAGATTCGGCGATCCGTATTCCTTTAAGAGTATCGCTTTCATTCGGTTTTTGGGCTCGGCCGGATTGATTCACAATGCAGTTAACATGCTACTAAAATATAGGTATATAGACGACCATAAATTGCCTCTTATTGATATGTTTATTTGGTTGCCGGTTGTTACAGGGTGAAATTTTTATGACAGCTGTCTTATGCCCCGGCAGTTCCAGTCTTGACTTCTCCGGCTCGCTTGTAATTGGCAATCATCACTCCGCTTGGAGTAACCGTACTTTCTGTCAATGCAAAAGCTGCGGGAATCGCGCCACCATCAAACAACTTTTTTCCTGCGCCCAGAGTTAACGGATAAATAATGAGCATGAGTTCATCCACTAAATCATTCTTAAGCAGTAATTGAATAAGCTTACCGCTGCCCCAAACTTGAAGGTCAGATCCTTCAGAATTTTTGAGCTTCTTAATATCGGCCGGGCTTTTAAGGAAAATTGTGTTTTTCCAATCTGTCTTAGTTCTGGTGTTGGATAGGATATATTTGGTACCGGTATTAATACCCGGCCAATTGTCTGCATGTTCAGGCCAGTAATTTTCCCAATTCTCGAATGTTTTTCTGCCCAACAGGTACTCAGCGGGTTTCATCTGTTTTTCCATCACCTTGCCGTATTTATCGTCAAAATATGGTGCTGTCCAACCGCCATAGTTGAAATCGCCTGATCTGTCTTCTTCAGGATTACCCGGTGCTTGCAGTACTCCATCTAATGTAATCATTGAAATAACACGTATTTTTCTCATAATTTTTCACCGTTTAGGTTTAATGCACTATCCTGACATTATATAAAATATTGTACGGATAAGTTACGCGCAGAGTAATAATGCAACATTTCCAAGGGTCAGTCATAACAAAAACAATGACTGTTTAGGATGATTGAAAAGCCTCATAATGACTCTTGGCTTCTGCTGCCGGGCAGATTGAGTGTTAATATTTCCGGACAATTTGCCCTCACTTCGGCACACTCTACAGGATTATCATCGACATAAATATAGCTGTCAAGTCCCGGATCCAGCTCTTCGGACAGCTTCCTGATATTTTGGGATTTATTTCGCCGGTAATATCCTTCCTTCTGATAATCCCTGTTTTATACAAATTACAGGGCATAGGGTTGATACATCTAATCATTACATTGTATGTATTAATTGGAGCAAGATTTTTACCTCCAATCTGTTATCTCTATAGATGATCTTGCATTCTTGAACGCCAATACTGAGTAAACGGATCAATGAGTTGGGATTGATCATAAATGTTGGTAACAAGAGTTTTAATAGAGGGGGATTTCCGACGTCCATCTCAGTAGTTTCCCTACGAATCTGGATCAGGTATTTTTATAGTTTAATCAAGAGAAACTAAACCCCTGTAATATGGATGCCCACCTATATTTAGAAGTTACACTGCCAATGCTGGAACCGGCCACTGATTTCACATACAAGTGGTGTGTAAATATGGGTTTGGTGGATGACGATGCTGCGAAAATGACATTAGCCGTTGATGAAGTGCTTACGAATATTTTGTTGCACGCCTATAAGCCGGAAACCGGGTATGTTGAACTATGGTTTCAGTACACTTTTTCAGAAATAGAAATTACTATCTGGGAGAAAGGCGAACCGTTTGATCCCGACAGATACATATACAGTGCAGAAAAAGCGATAAATGAAAATGATTTTGAAGGAGCGGCTCTCGAAACCATTCGGCAAATGCCGGATCACTTTCTTTTTTTGAACCTGGGAAAAGACGGTAAAGAGTTCAGGCTTGTTAAGAAGTTTGCTGACTCTCTTATAAGTGATTTGGCGAGTAGCGGCAGAGATTCGGATATAGTAAGTAGTGAGCAGGAGTTAGCCGGGGATTACAAAGTTGCACAGGTTACTGTAAACGATGCCGAAGATATAGCAAAACTCATCTACAGATCATACATCTATACCTATTCAAAAGAAGATCTTTATTTCCCTCGCAGAATCGAGATTGCGATAATGAACGAATATAAGTTCGGGACCATGGTAAGAACCAAACAGAATGAGCCGGCCGGTTATTTTGCAGTGATTAAAAGCACCGACTCTTTGATTGGCGAAGTTGGAGAAGTTGTCGTTTCCCCGGAGCATCGGAGAAAGGGCCTGATGAAAATAATGATGAACGAGCTCATTTCAATGAGTCGTCAAAAAGGGCTTTTGGGACTATTCGGAATGGCGGTCACCACACATTTATTCAGCCAAAAGGTGAATGCGAAATTCGGATTTAAAAGCACGGCCCTTCTTCTGGCCACATCATCCAGGAGTGTGTACAAGGGACTGGATACAAAACCAAGTGTAACTGCAAGTGTCGTGTTGGAATTTTTGCCACTTATAAGAAGATGGCGAAGGCCGATTACTATTCCTGAATTATATAAAGAGCTTTTGACAGAAATATACGGCCAGTTTGAGAAACAGCCTTCTTCGCCATCACAACAAAATCAACCTGATTCAGGATCAGGGAAAACCGATCTGAAACTAAATATCCTCTACGAAAAAAATTCCGCCGTGATTATTGTCTTAAATATGGGGACAACATTTGAGACGAGCTGTTTGCGGATGTTCAGAAGTATAGAAGAACTGAATTTAACCTCTGTTTATATCGATTTGCCACTGAATCAAAACCCTTTAGACAAAGCGATTACATGGCTGAAAGAGCAACAATTTATATTGGGTGGCTTGATGCCGCTATTCCACCGGGAGACAGATTACCTGCGGATGCAAAGGATCCTTAAGGACGTAGATTTTGAGGCTATCGAAACGCATACTGAAATTGCATTTAAAATTAAAGAACGTATAAAAAGTGAGTACGATGCATTACAAAAAAAGTAAAGAAAAACTTGAGGTGACACTGACGGGTGATTTTAACCTGAATGCTGTTCGGCATATCAGTGAACTTCTTAATGATCGTACTGAACTGAACATAGACTTGAAGAACTCCCGGTTTGTGAACAGCAAGGCGATAATATTTTTGCATAATCTTATGATAGAAGAGAAAGGCGTAATCGTAAGGCTTAAAAATCCGCCCAAACTGTTTTTTAAACTGCTTCAGATCCTTGGACTTCACAAAGCGTGGAACCTGGATGAAATCGTTGAACCCTAAAAATTAGAACCATGAAAGCCAAGGGACCCGTACTTACACCACTTAATCTCGAATTCCCCGTTTGGGAACAGGTTTTTACAGTCCATCCGCTTATTATTGTGGGGACTGTAAATAAAGATGCCTCGCCAAACTTTGCACCGAAGCATATGGTTTTTCCGCTTGGATGGAAAAACTATTTTGGTTTTGTTTGCACGCCCAGACATCAAACCTACAAAAATATAAAGGAGACGGGCGAGTTTACGATAACCTATCCTAAACCTGAACAGCTGATAGAAACGAGCCTGACATCATCCCCGCGATCTGATGACAAGACCAAGCCGGCTTTGAAATCGATTGAAACGTTTCCGGCCATAGAAATTGAGGGACATTTTGTAAAAGATGGCTATATTTTTCTGGAATGCCGAATTAATAAAATTATTGACGGGTTTGGAGACAACAGTCTGATTCTGGGTGAAATTGTTGCAGCCCGGGCATGGAGTGATGTACTCAAAAATCCATCCCATACGGATGATGAAGTGATTTATAATCACCCAAATCTTGTCTATGTTTCACCGGGAAGATATGCTATTGTAGACGAAACATACGCATTTCCTTACCCCGAAAACTTTAAAGAGTAATTAAGCAGATGAATGTAACCGAAGTAGCAAGTGACATTTTACAGCAGTGCCTCAGCAAAGAAGAGCAGTTTCTTTCATTGTTAAAACGCATGGTGGAGATTGAAACTCCTTCCGGGGATCCTGAATCTCATAAAAAACTCTTCAAAATTCTTGAAGAAGAACTGCATGAGGTAGGATACAAAACAGAACATTTCCCGGGCAAAAAGAGCGGAGGACAGATCCTCGCAAAGCCCCGGAATTCAAAGAAAAGCAGTGGCCAATTGTTGCTGGGTCACGTCGATACAGTGTGGCCTAAAGGAACACTGAAAAAGATGCCGTTTAAACGAGATGGAAATGTACTTACCGGCCCAGGTATTTATGATATGAAATCCGGTATTGCTATGATGATCGTCGCCTTTACAGTGTTGAAAGAAAACGGGCTAATACCGGAACTGGAGCCGGTAGTATTTTTAGACTCCGATGAGGAGGTGGGCAGCGACGACTCAATAGAAAAGCTTGTACAAATTGCCAAGTCGATGGAGCGTGTTTACGTTTTGGAACCGTCACTGGACCCCGAGGGAAAGCTTAAAACAAGGCGGAAGGGTAGCGGCCATTACGACGTTCACATCTCCGGGCGATCAGCTCATGCGGGAATAGAGCCGGAAAAGGGGAGAAGCGCCATTGTAGAGCTCTCTTATATCATTCAAAAGCTAAATGAACTGAACGATACCGTAAAAGGTGTTTCGGTAAATGTGGGAACCATTGGCGGAGGTACTGTGTCGAACGTGGTTGCTGCCGAAAGCATCGCCTCGGTGGATGTGCGGGTGTCGACTAAAAAAGATGCGGAACGTATAGATAAAACGATTAAATCGATAGAGCCGACAACCCCCGGCGTGACTCTCGAGATAACGGGAGAAATGAGGAAATTGCCAATGGTTCAGAATGATCGGAATCGTACACTGTGGTTTGCGGCAAAAGAGGTTGGCAGCGAACTTAATTTGGAGCTGGAACAGGGGATATCGGGCGGAGGATCGGACGGGAGTTATACAACTCAGCATACCGCAACACTGGATGGTTTGGGCGCCGTAGGAGGTGGGGCACACAGCCCAACGGAACACATTTTGCTGAAAGAAACACTCGAGCGTATCGCTCTCCTCACAGGAATGTTGCTTCTTCCCGGGCAGAAGACAAATGGGAAATAAGAATCCGGTTAAAACTGAGAACTGACCCACCGTATAAACCCTCATCATAACAAATCTGATAAGAAACGGAATCTTAAAACCTTGACGTTGCTGAAATTGTTAAAAATGGATGCATTACAGCGGCCGGGAGAGGGTTATGGAAGCAGCGATCAGCGCCATTCAGAAACCGGATGCAGGAGGGTTCAAAAAAGTGATTTCCGTGCATTTCAGTTTATAATCTTACCATTCATTGAGTTAAGAATTCTGAAGAGATTGTAATGGAACTTAACGGTTTGGCGACTAACCGGTGAGGCAACAAACTTTCCAAAACCCCGAACTGCTAACTCGTCCGTTTGAGCCGCTTGTTAACCAACCTTGAGCGGATCGTCCGGCAACATCTGTCTTGTATGCCAGATGGTCAGCATATCAATTTGATTGGGTTTTAATTCATAAACCAACCGATAATTTCCATGGATGACCTCTCTGATTTCAGGACGTCTGAATTCAGGGGCGATTCTGCCAGTTTCCGGTTGACTGCTTAGTTTTTGGCACTGTTCAAAAACTCCACGTGCCCATTTTATTGCTGTTGGAACATGATCAAGGGCAATATAATCTGTGCATTCTTCTACTCGATCCAGAAACTGATCTGTAAAAATTACTTCCATTTAGAAAGATGCTTTTCGATTCTCTCTTTGGCCTCTGCCATCGAATGGGTTTTACCCTGTTCAACTTGCTGTTTGGCTTCAAGTAAGTCTTCAAGCATCTCCATTTTTTTGGCAAAACGCTCATACTCTGAAACATCCATCAATACAGCTGCACTTTTGCCATGCTGGGTAAGAATGATCGGTTGTTTATCTTTTTTGAGACGCTTTACAAAATCTGCTGACCTTTTACGAAACTCGGAAAGAGGCTCAATGTCTTTTGAAATTGAAATATTCATATCAGTACTTTAAAAGTTTTTTTGTGTACTGATAAGATACTGAACCCAATACCGACTTACAACGATAGGGTAGGTTGGTTAACGGCTTGGCAAATCTTCGGTGAGGCATCCAACTTTCCAAGGCCTCGTACCCAAATATCGTCCGCTTGAGCCGATTTGTTATGTACGTGCTAATTGGGTGCTCGGTTTAGTTGTAGTAAGTCCCATTTGTTGCCATAAAGATCTTGGAAAACTACAACTGTGCCATATTCTTCTACTCGAGGTTCCTCGTTGAAAAC
>SKWF01000204.1 GCA_007129085.1 Balneolaceae bacterium
ACGGCGTAGTTAAATTTGCCGGTCGTCGAGGGTCATTCGGTAATCTACTCGAAATCGATCACGGGTTTGGATACGTAACACGATATGCTCACCTATCAGGGTTCGCTGAAGAAATCCGCCCAGGGGCGGAAGTCAAGCGCGGCGACTTAGTGGCTTACACCGGCAATACCGGCGTAACTGAGGGACCTCACCTCCACTATGAGGTTTTGGTCGATGGTGATGCGGTTGATCCTCTCAATTTCCTCTTTGGAGATACAACACCTGAAGAGTACCTGATGTACCAGGAAGTTGCCCGTACGAATCCAAACTCGATGGATTAACTTCCCGCACCCTTAATTTGTCGGGAAGTTGAGTGAATCAATAGGAAACAGTAAAGTAGTTTTAAAAACAGTTTAGCTATGTAACTGGCTTTTCAATAATTGCTTCTACTGCTGGCTGTTGCAATTAAACTTAAACCCTTTTCGCCGAACGGTTTCTATATACTCTTTATCTGCATGTTCTCTGATCTTTTTACGCAGATAACTTACATATACATTGATATAGTTTGTTTGGGTATCAAAGTGGATATTCCACACTTTTTCGGCCAGCTCCTCTTGTGAAATGACTTTATTCCTATTTTTCATAAAGTAGACGAGCAGATTAAATTCGTTATTGGTTAACGATACCCGGTTCTCACCAATAACCAAATCACGATCAATCAAATCTACCTTAATTTCTCCGCAGACTAGCTCTTTTTCAGGCTCTTTTGTACTTCTGCGGGCAATAGCATCAATCCTTGCCATCAGCTCTTCGCTGTTAAACGGTTTGGTTAGATAATCATCAGCACCAACATTCAATACTTTAACTTTCACATTTGTTTCGTGTTCGGCCGATAGCACCAGAACAGGGGTTTCAATATTGTTTTCCCGTAGCTTTGCGCACACATCGTACCCATTACCATCGGGAAGCCTTAAATCCAGAATGATCATATCGTAATCATTCCCTAAAGCAAGTGTCTCTCCTTCTAATGCTGTTTCTGCCACCGAAACACTATTTCCCTTATGTTGTAGAATCGCCTTAACAAGAGTTCGAACTGTGGAATCATCTTCTACTACAAGAATCTCCATTCCTTTTTTCTCATCTGTAGATGTAGACATATGCACGTATCTGAATAGCGGTTATAACTCAATTAATAGCTAAGGTAAAAAATAACTATTAATTCACATCATTTATATCTAAATCAATATTCCTTTTTTAACCAACTGAATATTTCTTGTATATAACTCTCACTAAATGAATGATTTTCATCTATCAGTTTCAACTCTGCTTTCACATTATTTTTCCGAAGTCGTTCAATTTCTTTTTGTTGGGGTTCAGGTTTGACCAACTCATCATTCTTTCCATGTAGGGCAAGTACATTTAATTTTCTCACGGATTCCCATTGATCATTTAGCACCTCTGTTTTTATTCTCGCTGCACAAACTATCAAGTCGTTCACATGGTCTGGCCTGGTCAATGAAAAATATCCGGCCAAATACCCTCCCATGGAGTAGCCTATTACTGATATTCTGTTTGGAGAGATCTGATTTAACAGTTTATTGATCACACCTTGTAGAAATTGCGACGATTTCTCCAGTGCCTTTACAAATTGATCTGAATTTCCATCATACAAATACCAGGAATATCCCCAATCAGAAATATCTTTCCGGCCTCTACGATCATAGATTGGATATGGCCCTTGTATAAAGCAGTGATAAGCATCTAACCGTTTTAAAGTTGAGCACTTTTCTTCAAATTTGTTCAGATTTTGACCAAATCCATGCAGGTAAATAATTAACGGTTTATTAGCAGACTTCTCCCCTGTTTCAATAATCCGATAGGGCACATCTATTTGAAACTTTGCACTTCCCATAGTCATAGTTTCTGATTCAGATTCACTCATTTTTATCCCTTTAACAATTTGCAATCCGTTATTAATTCATAGATCATTATAAAACTTAAAAATCACCCTTAGAAATAGTAATTCTCAATTTTATTATTATCAGTATGGCAGATATTCGCACAGATTGGACTATTCAAGAAATTAAAGATATTTACCACACTCCCCTTCTCGAGTTAATGTATCGTGCAGCCACAATACATCGAGATCATCATGACACAGGCGAAGTACAAGTATGTACGCTTCTATCCATTAAGACCGGCGGTTGCCCCGAAGACTGCTCATACTGCCCTCAATCAGCACGCTATCAAACTGAGGTTGATGCAGAAAAAATGCTCGACTCAGACGTTATTCTTTCTGCAGCCCAGAAAGCAAAAGATGCCGGCAGCACACGATTTTGTATGGGGGCGGCATGGAGAAATGCGCGCAAGAATAAAGATTTTGACCGGGTTATTGAGATGGTAAGTGAAATTACAGATATGGATATGGAGGTATGCTGTACTCTTGGAATGCTTACGGATCAACAAGCCGAGAAGCTCAAAGAAGCAGGGCTATTTGCCTATAATCACAATCTCGATAGTAGCGAAGATTTTTATAATCGGATTATCTCAACAAGATCGTACGAAGACCGACTCGACACACTCGATAAAGTTCGCGACAACAATATTTCTGTATGTTGTGGTGGTATTATTGGAATGGGCGAAACCGACAGAGACCGAATTGAACTAATTCATAATCTCTCAACGATGCCCTCACATCCGGGATCAGTTCCCATTAACGCACTAATTGCCGTTAAAGGCACTCCAATGGAAAACCAGCCCAAAGTACCTTGGTACGATATGGCCAGGATGATTGCAACTGCCCGAATTACCA
>SKWF01000031.1 GCA_007129085.1 Balneolaceae bacterium
ACCGGTTCCGGCGCGAGGCCGAGGTGATCGTGGTGCGCGGAGTAGATCACATACTCATCTTGCAGGTCGGGGTCGTTGCCCTCAATCAATCCAACCACGTTGCGCGAGGCCATATCGCTGTAGCTCGCCGTTAGGTTTATATCCATCGTCACACCGGTGAGAGTTACCGGTTCAAAATCGCGATCGGCCGCGGCGTCGAGCATGTCGTGCAGATCGTAGCCGGCGAGATCAAACAACTGCTCACTGCTCTCTTCGGTCAGCCAGCTGTTAAATTCCGGCATGTACCCGTTATCATCATCACTTTCCAGGGAGAAGCGTTCGCCGCCCCAGCTGGTTTCAATCACTGACCATCCGTACCCGGCAGTGGGTGTGGTGTGAATAATGATGGCACCAAGAGCTCCCATCTCTTCAGCTTTTTCAAACTTGTAGCTCCAGCGGCCGTAATAGAGGCGGGAATCACCATCAAAAATATCGGGATCGTAGGAGGGATCGCTGTTTTTATAGACTAAAACTTTGCCTTCTACATCGGCATCTTTGTAGTCATCCCAATCGAATTCCGGGGCCTGAATTCCGTAGCCTACATAAAGTAACTCGGCATTCTCAATCTCTACACGCTCCTCTTCGTTGCTTGGCCACGCCATAAAATCGGCGGCATATTCCAGGTTTTCTACTACCTGACCATTTTGCCTGATGGTAAACTCTGCAGAGCCTCCATCAACCCGCTGCCCTAATAGTGGAAACTCTTGGGTGTAGGAGCCGTCGGGCATACCCGGTTGTACGCCGATGTTTTCCATCTGCTCAACGAGGTAGTCGATGGTTAGCGTGTCTCCACGGGTGGCGGGTGCGCGCCCTTCAAATTCATCGGAAGAGAGAATCTCGATGTGGTTCAGCAGGGACTGCTCGGTGATGAGCTGCTCAGCCTGTTCAACAGAACTCTGTTGCTGGCATGCGGTAAAAATAAGTGCGAAAAAGAGTGTAAATAAAATGGAATAGTTTTTCATGACCGGATGTTTTAAATCGCGTTAATTAAAGTCGTTGTTCAATTCTGATCTTTCACTGCAGGATGTTATTATACGGGAAATGAAGGAAAATGTCTGTTCGGTTTGATGGAGCTGAAGTTGAAAATTAATTGATAAATAATTTATTGATGTGGCTTAGCATAGACAATAAGTCAAGTTCTGTCAAAATTAGAAACAGACCAACAGCAGGAGATCCCGCATCGAAGTGCGGGATGACTATAACACTTTACTCTTTGGAAAGCTTTCTAATCAGATAGAACAGGAAAAAGGAATGAGCTATTATCAACATAAAACGGTATTGATAACAGGGGCTGCAAGTGGAATTGGTCAGCGGTTGGCTGAGGTACTGGCAGAGCGGTTTGATGTGCGGTTGATTTTGTGGGACCGCAACCCCGATACGCTGCGGGAGAATAGAGAGGTGTTGCCGGACGGAGTTGAGGTGCGATCCACGGGGGTGGACGTATCTGATAAGGAGCAGATTGACGAGGAGGCGCAGAAGGTTATTGAAGCGGGCTGGGCGCCGGATATTATCGTGAACTGTGCGGGAATTGTGGTGGGGAAATTTTTCCACGAGCACAGCTATGAGGATATTGAACGGACGATGCAGATAAACTCAACAGGGTCTATGTGGGTGGTTCGGGCGTTCATCAACCCGATGATAGAGCGCGGCAGCGGGCATGTTGTGAATTTGGCATCGGCCTCGGGGTATATTGGCAACCCGCGGATGAGCGTGTATGCATCGAGCAAGTGGGCGGTGCTGGGGTGGACGGAATCGCTCCGGGTGGAGATGAAGCAACTCGGGACGGGTGTAAACGTTACATCGGTGATACCCAGCTATATAAAAACCGGTATGTTTGATGGGGTTCGAGCGCCGCTGTTGGTGCCGCTGCTGGAGACGGATGACATTGTGGAGAAGATGATAACTGGAATTGCGAAACAGAAGAATAAAATCCAGGCGCCATTTATGGTGCGTACAGTTCCGCTTCTAAAGGCGGTTCTTCCGGCCCCGATTTTTGATTGGGTTGCGGGAAATCTGCTGGGTGTGTACCGGTCGATGGATACTTTTAAAGGGCGTAATAAGGAGTAAAATTATGGAATATTATCAGTTAATAGAGGATCAGAAGACCTTTTTTGAGGAGGGGCATACCCGGTCTACATCATTCCGAAAAGAGCAGCTCGGAATTTTAAAAAAACTGTTGAAAGAGAACACGGATGATATTTCCGAGGCGCTCTATAAAGATCTGCGTAAGCCGGAGATGGAGGCGATATCGGCCGAAGTGATGACGGTGAAGGATGAGATTGATCATCACTTGAAAAAAATATACGGCTGGGCGAAACCGAAATCGGCCTCTGCGAATTTTCTCTCACTGCCATCAAAAAATGAGGTGCGGCGGGAGCCGTATGGTGTGACGCTGATTATTGGGGCGTGGAATTATCCGCTGCACCTGGTGCTTATGCCGTTGATTGGTGCCATTTCGGGCGGGAATTGTGCGGTGGTAAAACCATCGGAGTTGGCGCCTGCAACATCATCGCTGCTGCGGAGGTTGATTAATAACACATTTGACCGCCGGTATATTTCCGTTGTGGAGGGTGGTGTGGAGGTAAATCAAGAGCTGTTGGAGCAGCGGTTTGATAAAATATTTTTTACGGGCAGCACGCGGGTTGGAAAAATTGTGATGAAAAAAGCGGCGGAGCAGTTGATTCCGGTTACGCTTGAGCTGGGCGGGAAAAGCCCGGCGGTAGTGCATAAAGATGCAGATGTTAA